>NZ_JQKG01000040.1 GCF_000745915.1 Deinococcus misasensis DSM 22328 | reverse complement strand
AGTCACGGTCAGGCCATGCCAACACCAAGAGCCATCAGCCGTCAGCGATCAGCCGTCAGCAATCAGGACAGTTTTCTGGCTGCCTTTTGAACGGAAAGCCACTCAGACTTTCCGTTTGTGGCTTTTTGTTTTGCTGTTTGCAAAAGCTTTTTGCTGAAAGCTGAGGGCTGATTGCTGAACGCTTTTTCAAGTGACATGCCAAAAGTCAGACTTTGTGCTTACCCTGTTGGGACCCATGGATATGCTTGACGAATATTGCATACCGGCATATACTGATAGACATCAATCGGCGAAAAGCCGAATTTTTTGTTTTGGTCCCTCTGCGTTCAGGCAGAGGGCTTTTTGCTCTACCCCCAGAGCACCCACAGGTCATACTGAAAAGCATGGAGACCCTCTGGCTCAGGCCCCTCACCCTGGAAGATCTGGACACCATTTATGCCTGGAGTCAGGACGATGAGTTTTGCCTGTCCAATGGGTGGTCTCTGGGGCTTTCCCACCAGAAAATCAAAGTGTGGTGGATGGCCCTGCTCAAAACCCCTTCTACGGTGATGGTGCGTCAGGGCATCATGCATGGGGGGCAACTGGTGGGTTTTGTGGAATTGTCCCACATCAACCCGGTCCTGCAAACCGCAAGCTTTGGAATTGCCATTGGGGCCAGAGACCTCTGGGGTCAGGGTCTGGGCACACAGGCAGGCCGTTTGATGATCCAGCATGGCTTTCAGGAGATGAATCTCAGGCAGATCCGTGCAGAGGTCCACAGGCCGAATGTGCGTTCTCTGGCCCTCATGAAGAAGCTGGGTTTTCGCAAAACGGGAATCCTGAAGGAGCATGAGGTGTACAGGGGCCAGCTCAGCGATGTGGTGCTGTTTGCTCTGGACAGACCCGATCCAGACTGCTGCGTTGATCAGTGAATCCACAGGATTCAGAAATCCTTTTCAGAGAGACAGTTTTTGTTCTTCTGTCAAATGCATTCAAAAAGCAGAGGCTTTCACCTCTGCTTTTGGATTCATGGTGCGAAGGATCGGACGCTCAGGGTCAGTGGCGTGCGGTGGTGCGCTGACCACGGTCATGGTCGTTTGGACGGTTGCGGTGTCCCAGCAAACCGGCCAGACCCAGCAAGCCCAGAATGCCCCAGGGGAAACCATTGTCGTCATCGCGGGTGTAGGTTTCATCTGCAACAGCGGTGCGGTCTCCACCAAGTTGGGTGGTGTCGTCCGGTCCATTGCCCACCCCTGCACTGCCAGAGCCTGCCTGACCCGAGTCGGTGGTGCCTGCGGTATTGCCCATTCCACTGCCATCTTCACCAGTGTTGCCGAGGCTCTGGGGGGTGGTGTCGCTTCTGACGGGTCCGGTGTCGGTGCTGCCTCCGTCGGTGGTGGGTGCGCCAGAGTTGTTGTCTTCGTTGGTGGTTCCAGAGTTTCCAGAATTGAAATCTTCATTGCCTGTGCTGGTGCTGCTGTCAGGCATGCTGGTGCTGGTTCCTTCTGAGGTGTCTGGGGTGTCCACTTGAGCGAAAGACAGAGGGGTCATCAGACAACACAGGGTGATCAGGGTGATTTTGCTGAATTTTGGCATGGCTTGTCTCCTTTGGTGTGCATGTTTGAGGGCCTTGAAGGCGCTCCTGTCCTCTCATGCTAGACCCGCACCATGTGGAGGCCTTTTGGTCGGCGTGAAAAGGCATGTGCCCTGCTGAAGCTGAAGAAATCTTCTCTGGGACAACAAATTGATGTGGGTCTGACCCGTCCCTGAGGGAGGGCTGGATTTCTGCTTCAGGTTGTGGCTTTGTTCACAGCAAAATGTGCACAGCAAAACACCCTGCTGTGCAGCAGGGTGTTTTGAAAGGCAAACCTTTAAAAGATGGCCCTTGACGGGTCCCAGAGCCTGTAAAGCTCGTAAATGCCGATCAGGATGTGCAAGACCACTTTGGCGGCAATGCCTGTCACCAGTCCGATCAAAGTGCCCCATGCGCTTTTGAGCGCCTGATCCACGGGTTTCTTCTCGACGTACATCTCGACCAGAAAAGCCCCACCCAGAGGTCCCACAATCAGGCCCATTGGCAGGAAGATGCCCACAATGCTGCCCCAGAAAGCGCCCCAGGCGGCTTTCGGGCTTCCACCGTATTTGCGGGTGCCCCATGCGCCGGTGATGTTGTCGATCAGGCCGATTCCCACACTGATGATTCCAAGGGTGAGCAGGAACCAGAAGTCTGAGAATTGAAAGCCATCGATCATGGTGGCAATCACCGAGCCAACGAAAATCAACAGGGTTGCGGGCACCACCGGAATGAAAGTGCCAATCACGCCCACAATCCAGATCACCAGAAAAACCAGAAAAGCCAGAGTCATCTTGCAACAGGTATACGGGAAGTGCAGGTTAGAAGTTGCAGGAGGGGTTGCTTTTGGTGTCTCGGATTGCAATTTCACACCAGAGAACCGGGCTGTGGGAAGTCAGGCAAACAAGCTCTGGCACTTCCGATTAAAATGGGGCCATGAACACAAGACGCATTTTGAAAGTGGCAGGTGGAGCGTTGCTGGCGGTGGTGGGCCTGCAACAGAAAGGCAAACGGGGTCTGGCACTGGCCGGGCTTGGCGGGGCCCTGATTTACAATGGACTGCGTGAACAAGAAGACCTGCCGGGGGTTACCTCCTCTGGAGACATCTACCTTGAAGACAGCGTGGTTCTGCAAAAACCCCTGTCTGAGGTGTACATCCAGCTTCGCAACTTCCCGAGCCTCCCCCAGATTTTGACCCACCTGGACAAAGTGGAATTCCGTGGCGAGGGGATTTTCTTCAAAGGTCAGGTGCCTCTGGGCATGCTTGCCGAGTGGGAAATCGAAATGGTCTTCGATGACCATCAGGAGCGTTTCGGCTGGAGGTCCAAACCGGGCAGCATGCTGGATCACGCTGGAAGCCTGACTTTCCAGAAGATCGACGAGAACACCACCCGCGTGCACGTTGCGGTGTCTTACAAGCTGCCCAGAGAACTGATGGGCGTCTGGAAGGACCAGTTGACCCCCGAGCGCCTGCGTGCAGATCTGGAAGCCTACAAACGCAAGGTGGAACGTGTTTGATGGCCTGAATTTCCTGCAGGACCTGCTGAAAATCCGTTCTTACACCACCGAAGAACAGCAGATCGGTCAGCGTGTGGTGCAGGAGATGCGGCAGTTGGGTTTCGACCATGCTTTTCTGGACCCCAGCGGAAACGCCATCGGTGTGGTGCGTGGCGAAAAGCGTGGCGAGGCCCTCTTGCTGATTTCCCACCTCGACCATGTCCATGAAGGGGATGTTTCACTCTGGGAGCATCCACCTTATGCTGCTGTCCTCGAAAAGGACATCTTGCATGGCCGTGGAACCGTGGACATCAAAGGCCCCCTCAGTGCACAGGTGTACGCTCTGGCCGGACTGATCCAGCAGGGGAAACGGCCCAGCAAGGACATCGTGCTGGCAGCTTTTGTGGAAGAGGAAACCGGAGGCAAAGGCATCGCCGAATTTGTGGAGCGGTTGCCTTTCACCCTGCCAGATGGAGAAATCCTGAACATCACTGGAGCGGTGGTCGGAGAACCCAGCAGCAATCAGGTGATGCTCGGGCACCGTGGGGTGGCCCACGTGACGCTGGTGTTCAAAGGGGCAGCCCACCACGCTTCTTTTGGCCTGCATGACCAGAACCCGATGTTCGAAATGGCCGAGTTTCTGGGTCGCCTGAGGCAGTACGACCTTCCCGTGCATCCCATCGTGGGAGAGCACACCCTTGCCCCTACACAGGTCACCTGCGACAGCGGTTCGGAGAACGTCACCTCCAACACGGTCAGTCTGGTCCTCGACTGGCGCAGCACCAGCACCCCCGAGGAGATGCGCCAGATCCTCAAAACGCTCACGGCAGGTTTGAAAGTGGATTACGAGGTCAGTGAACTCTGGACCCTCAAGAACACCCCCGGTTTCCACATCGAACCCGAGCACCCTCTGGTGCAGAATCTGGCAAAACACGCCCGGATTCATGCGGATTTCGGGATCTGGAACTTTGCCACCGATGGCCGTTACACCCACGCTCAGGGCATCCCCACCGTGGGTTTTGGACCGGGCAACCCGAGGCTGGCCCACACCGTCCATGAGCACATTCACCTGCAAGAATTGCAAGACCACGTGAAGGTGCTGCAAAGCTTTTTGCAAGACCTTCAGTGACCGAACAGAAACGGAACAGAAAATGCAGCATTGGGCCAGTGCACATGTGCTGGCCTGATTTTTGGATCTTGCCTTGTAAATTCGGGCTTTTCTCTCTAATCTGAACTCAGGTTAAAATCAAAAGGGAAACACTGTTTCATGCTGAAAGAATTGCTGGTCATTCGAAATCCAAGGTCCGGACAGGGCACCACCCCTCTGGACGGTTTTTTACACCTTTTGCACGAAGAGGATTACGGCATCACTGTGAGGTATCTGCACCGAAATTTGCGTGTGCAGGACCTGCTTTACGATGCTGCAAATTACCACGCTGTGATTGCTGCCGGAGGGGATGGGACCGTCAGCAGCGTGGCCCACGCCATGATCGGACTGGACACCCCCATTCTGGCGTATCCGGCAGGCACCGCCAACCTGATTTCCCAGAACCTCGGGTTGGTGCCCAATGTGCGGGAACTTGCGCAGGTGGTGATGCAAGAAGAAACCCTCACGTGTGACCTTGCCGAAATCCACTTGCAGGACATGACTTTTGGTTTCACCATGGTGGCCGGAGCTGGCCTCGATGCCGACATGATCCGCGAAAGCGAAACCCTGAAACCCAACTTCGGGGTGCTGGCCTATTTCATGGGGGTGTTCAAAAACCTGCGGGCCACCGAAGCCGACATCCTGCTCGAACTCGATGGGGTGGCCGTCCGCACCAGAGGCATGAGCGTCTTGCTGGCCAATTTTGGGATGGTCAATTTCGGGATTCCGCTGGCTCCGGGCATCGATCCCGCAGATGGCCTGCTCAGCGTGATTGTGGTCAAAGGAAACACCCCTCTGGCCATCGTGCCGAAAATCATGGACTCCTTCGTGACCCGCATGGGCCTGAAAACCATTCCGGCCCCAGAGGGTGTGGAAATTTACACCTGCAAATCGGTGCGCATCCAGTCGGATCCTGCGCTTCCCATCCAGTACGACGGTGAATTGCTGGATGCCACCACCCCACTGACCGCTCGGGTCATTCCCCATGCCGTGCGGTTTCTGGTGCCTGCCCGCACCCAGCGAACCAACACCTGAGGGACTTTGCTGCATAGATCCGTGAAATGGGAGGATTCGTTTGAATCCTCCCATTCTTGTTCTTCTGTCAAATGCTTCAGTTTTGTGAGGTGAAGGCCAGTTTGATGCCAAGGGCCACGAAAACCCCGGCCATGGTGCGGTTTTGCCAGCGCAGAAAAGCTGGACGTTTGCGCATGAATTCACGGACGGTGCCTGAAAGCAAGGCCAACCCCACGTTGTACATCAACACCACGCCCATCACCACCAGACCGAGGAGCAGGAATTGCACCGTGACCTGCTGGTGCTCTGGACGCACAAATTGAGGTAGGAAGGACAGGAAAAACAGGGCCACTTTGGGATTGAACACATTGGAGAGCATCCCTTGCAGCAGGGCCTGTGAGGCAGTGATCGGTTTGTGCTCGGGGTGGTCGAGGTCCAGAGGTGGGCTTCTGAGTGCCTGAATCCCGAGGTAAATCAGGTAAGCAGCCCCCAGAAATTTGACCACACTGAATGCCACGCTGGAGGTCATCAGAATTGCAGAAAGCCCAAGTGCTGCGGTGATGGTGTGAACGACCAGACCCAGCACGGTCCCTGCACCTGTCGCCATGCCGATGGTCCGGCCAGAGGTCATGCTGCGCCCCAGAATCAGCAGGGTGTCAGGACCGGGAATCAGTGCGAGGGCCAGTGCAGCGACAAAAATGGAAGTGAATTGCTGAAAGTCCAACATGTTTCAAAGTAACACGGTGGGTGCTCAGGGGCTCGGGCCTGTCTGCATTGGGTCAAGAAGAAGGCAGAAGGCAGAAGGCAGAAAAACCGTTACCACCAACGTAGGGGCGAGGCGTGCCTCGCCCTTCATTGCAAAAGCCAAAGCTTTTGTTGCCCTCGGCCCTCAGCCCTCGGCAAACTGTTTCACTCAACCCTGATTTTTGCTCAATTGCCTTTTCGCCAATTCCAGATCCCCATCTTTGTCCACATCGGTGCCCACACTGGCATGGGGGGTCGGCATGGCACTGACCGTGACCCCGAGCAATCCGCCCACTTTTTGCTCCAGACCTTTCAGGCCCAGTTGCCCGGTCAGGAGTTTCAGGAGGGTGCCAAAGCCAATCAATCCGGCCAGTTTGAGGGGGTTTTTGCGGTTGGCCAGCATGGCTTTCAGTTTGGGCAAAAAGGTGCTGACGATCTCGGGCTTCAGGATGAAGATGTTGCCTCCGGTGAAGGTGCCGTCTTTGAGGCGGGCATAGGTGCGCTTCACGCCGGGGTAGGCTTTTTCGCAGTCTTCTTTGCGGACAATAGGGTAGACCAGTCCGCTGTCCGGGGTGCTGTCCAGCAGGCTTTGCAGTTCTGCTCCGGTCAGCATTGGAATGTCGGCGGTGACCACCAGAACCCGAGCACCTGCGGGCATGTTTTTCACCCCGAATTCGAGGTTTCCGATCAGGCTGCCTTGATCGGGCAGGGTCTGATCGATCAGGCCAGACACCTCTGGGGTGGTCGGTCCAATGTAAGCGATGTGCGAGATGCGCCCAGAGTTTTTGAGGGCTTCCAGCACGTACACCGCCATGGCTTTGCCGTGGATGGGAATCAGGGGTTTCACAGGGGCCTGATGGGCGGTGGCAAATGGGTCGTTGGGGTCTCCTCCCCCGAGGACAAGGGCGTTCCAGTGGGTCATGACGCTTCATGGTACTGCAATTTGGCAGACAGGGGGGATTTGCTACAGCCTCCCATCCCGTGAGCCTTTACATTGGGTCGCAGTCCTTTGATGGAGGCGATCATGTTTCAAAAAATCGACATCCAGAAAGCCAGAGCCTGCCTGAGCGGCATCCATGCCAGAGCAGAAATCACCTGCCCTCTGGAGGGTGTGTGGCGGTATCGGGTGCGTCCCAGAGGTTACATTCAGGGGGACCACCTCCCTGAAAAAAGCAGCTTTGCTGTCCTCAATCCCTGCCAGTTGCCTTTTGACATTGCCGATGAGGGCTGGACCCTCAGCGCAGAAAACATGGAACTCAAGATCACCCCAGAAGGGAAACTCACTTTCCTCTGGCGCAACGAACAGGTGTGTGAAGTGCGTGGGGTCTCGGGCATTTTTCAGCCGGACGAGCCGGTGAACCGCAAGGAAAGCACCGTTCAGATCCATGCGCCTTATGGGGAAGCTTACGTGGGTTTTGGTGAAAAAGTGGGTCCGCTCAACAAAAGGGGTTTGAAATTCACCTTCTGGAACACCGATGTGGCCCCCCACCATCCAGACACCGATCCCCTCTACCAGAGCATTCCTTTTTTCATGGGTTTGCATCAGGGGCGGGTGTGGGGCTTCTTTCTGGACGAAAGCGCCCGCTCAGAGGTGGACATCGCCAAGGACCACCCTGAAACCCTCTGCTGGACCGCCCAGAGCAACGAACTGGACTTGTATTTTGTTTTTGGAGACACCCCAGCAGACATTCTGGACCGCTACACCGACCTGACCGGAAAAATCCCCCCAAGGCCGCTCTGGTCCATGGGTTTACACCAGTCCAGATACAGTTACGAGTCACAGGACGAAGTGCTGAACATCATTGACCATTACCGTCGGCATCAGATTCCTCTGGATTGTGTGCATCTGGACATCCATTACATGGACGCCTACAAGGTGTTCACCTTCAATCCTTTCCGGTTCTCCAACCCCTCTGAACTGACCTGCAAAGCCGAGCGGCAAGGGGTGAAGATCATCACCATCATGGATCCCGCGGTCAAAGAGGCCGAAGGCTATTTCATGTACGACGAGGCCATCAAAGAAAACTTTCTGGTGAAAGGGGTCAGGGGAGATGTGCTCACCGGGCAGGTCTGGCCGGGCAAAGCGGTTTTTCCGGACTTCATCCAGCCAGAGGTGCGCGAGTGGTGGGGCGACAAACACCAGATCATGCTGGATGCCGGAATCTCGGGTTTCTGGAACGACATGAACGAGCCCAGTTCGGAATGTGTGCACAGCGAACACGATCCGGAGCGGGTGCATGGGAAAACCCTGCCAGACGATGCCTTGCACGGAAAATTGCACCATCTGGAAGCCCACAACCTGTACGGTCTGACCATGTGTCAGGCCACCTTCGAGGGGCTGCAAAAGCTGGAACCCCACAAGCGGCCTTTCATTGTGACCCGTGCGGGTTATGCCGGAATCCAGCGGTACGCAACGGTGTGGACCGGAGACAACAGCGCTTACTGGGAGCACATGGAAATGAACCTTCAATTGCTCCTGTCTCTGGGGCTCTCTGGGATTCCGTGTGTGGGCAGCGACATCGGTGGATTTCTGGGCAATTCCAGTGGTGAACTGGTGACCCGCTGGACATGGCTCGGGGCTTTTTATCCGTTCATGCGCAACCACAGTTCGATGGGCACCGACCACAAAGAACCGTGGAATTTTCCAGAGCACCTCCCGTTCATCAAGGCGGCTGTGGAATTCCGTTACCGACTGTTGCCTTACCTTTACACCCTGATGAAAGAGGCCGAAGAAAACGGCCTGCCTTCCATGCGGGCCATGCTCCTCCATTACCCCGAGCACGGCACCCACCTTTACGACCAGTTCCTGTCTGGTGAGAACCTTTTGGTGGCCCCAATCATGCGGCCTTACCACACCCACCGCACGGTGTATTTCCCGACCTCTGGCTGGGTGGAACTCAACAAGGACACCCCGCGCACCTATGGCAGTGTTTACGAAGTGGTGTCCAGCGGTCTGGACTGCATTCCCATTTTCCTGCGACCCGGCGGCATTGTTCCCCTCACCGAAGTGGCGCAGTTCACCACCACGGCCCTCTGGGAAACCCTTGAATGGCATGTGAATGTTTTGCAGGAAGGCCAGCACCGCCTGTACGAAGATGAAGGAGAGGGCACCTCCAGAGGACGCTGGATCACCCTCAAAATTGAACGCGATGGGGATCAGGTGCGTGTGTTGCGCTCTGGAAGCCAGACCCGCAAAGAAACACTGGTGGTTTACGGCCACGATGGACGCCTGCCTTACTGTCTGGAAGTGAAGCCCGGTTGGAAATCCCTGACCTTGCCTTCCAGAGAAGCCTGAACATCCAGAAAAGCATCCAAAAACCCTGCTCCACAACACTGGAGCAGGGTCAAATCAAATTTCAGTGGAAGTGCTTTGGTTTGCAGTCAAAAAGCCAGAGCACCACAGTCATCTTTGCGCTGACCGCTGATGGCTGACCGCTGACCGCTGTTTCAGGTACGCCGAAATCTTGTGTGCAGCTTCTTGCAGCACCTCGGGTTCACGGACCAGAGCGAACCGCACATGGCCTTCTCCCCTCGTGCCAAAAGCGAGGCCAGGAGCAACCGCCACACCTGTCTCTCGGGCCAATCCCAGAGCAAACTCGAAAGAGGGGATGGAGGCTGGAATTTTGGCCCACACGTACATGCTGGCTTGCGGAACAGAGATGTCCCATCCGGTGTCCTGCAACGCCTGACACAGGGCGTCCCGGCGTTCCATCAGGCGTCTGGCGTCCTGACGGGTGTGTTCGCGGGGGAGCCCCAGAGCGGCCATGCCTGCACGCTGGATGCCCACATACTGGTTGAAATCAATGGCGCTTTTCAGTTTTTCCAGAGCAGCAATCGCCTCTGGATTTCCGGCTGCCCAGCCCAGTCGGAAGCCTCCCATGTGAAAGCTTTTGGAGATGCTGTACAGCTCTACGGCACAGTCCAGTGCACCTCTGGCATTCAGGACGCTCGGGGCTTCGTATGCTCCAAAGACCATGTCCACATAAGGAAAATCGTGAATGAGCAGGATGTCGTGCTGCAAGCAGAAGTTCACAGCTTGCTGCATGAACTCTGGTGTGGCGACCCCAGCGGTCGGGTTGTTGGGGTAAGACAGCACCAGCACTTTGGCTCTGGAGGCCACATCTTCAGGCAGGCTTTGCAGGTCAGGCAGAAAGCCCTGTTCTTCCAGCAATGGGACCAGATGGGTGTCCAGCCCAGCAATCGACACGGCCCCCAGATAGCTCGGGTAACCGGGGTCAGGCAAAAGGATCAGGTCGCCGGGGTTGGTCACCGCCAAGAGCAGGTGTCCGAATCCCTCCTGAGAACCGATCAATGGCAACAGGTGACTGTGCGGGTCCAGAGCAAGGCCCATGCGCCTCTGGTGCCAGTCTGAAACGGCTTCCAGAAAAGGGGTGAATCCGCTTCTCAGGCAGTAACCGTAGGTGGAGGGGTCCCAGACCGCATCCGACAGGGCTTGCAAAGCCACCTGTGGAGGAGGCAGGTCGGAAGCTCCGATGCTCAGGTCAATCAGGGGCAAACCTTTTGAACGGGCTTCTTTTTTGGCGGCGTCCATCTGCAGAAAAACACTTTCGGGCATTCCGGAAACCCGGCTGGAGGTAAATCGCGTCACCTCCTCAGCTTAACGGGAATCGGAGACCTCGAACGGCTTGTGTTTTGCAAGAGGATTCACCAGAGTTCAAAACTGCAGGTTTTCCCTGAAGCTTCAATACGAAAAAACACCGATGGACACAAGTTTGCCCAGATTTTTGGGTGTCGCATCTTCTACACTGAGGCATCCAACAGCATTCCATGAGAACCCCATGAAAGGAGCTCCACCTTGTCTCACCCCATGGACCCAAGACGCCGCCACCTGCTCAGATTGATGGGCATGGTGGGCACTGGAACTGCCCTCTCTGGCCTGATGAAAAGTTTCGCTCAGGACATGCAGCAATGCTCGGACACCGATGTGCCCAGTGACAACCCCATGAATTGCAGTCCTCCTGCACCCTCTGGCCCTCCGGTGCCATTCACCCCACCCACCGGACCCACCTATCCCAGAAAAAGTGCCTTTGACCTGACCCCCAGAGAAGTGGACCGTTTCCGCGCAGCCTATCAGGCCATGCGTGACCTCACCCAGAGCAACCCTCAAGACCCCAGAGGATGGCTCCAGCAATCTGCCGTGCACTGCTGGTATTGCGGAGGGGGAACCGACGCCCTCTCTGGGCCAGAAATCCACTTCGGCTGGTTTTTCCTGCCATGGCACCGGGCTTACCTGTACTTCCACGAACGCATGCTCGGGCAACTGATTGACGATCCCACTTTCCGTTTGCCTTACTGGGACTGGGACCGTTTTGGCATGACCCCCTCCCGTCAGGCCATGCCTCCCATTTACACGCAAGGCAACCTGAGCAGCAATTCCCTGAATGACCCTTTCCGTGGGGCCAGCCCGATTCAGCAGATGCCTTTCACGTGCAGCAACCCTTACCTGACCTACAGGGTGCTGTCCCAGAGCAGCTTTGAAACTTTTGGTGGAGTGCCCAACACCGGAAATCCCCGAAATCAGGGTCAACTGGAAGCCACCCAGCACGACCGCATCCACAACTTTGTGGGGCTCGGGGTGGATGCACAGGGCAAGTTCAACCCAGCTTACCAGCCCCTGTGTGGTGCAGACATGGGAGACCTGTCCACCGCTGCCAGAGATCCCATTTTCTTTGCCCACCACGGCAACATCGACCGCTTCTGGGACATGTGGAAAAACTTCCAGCCCGGACGCGAAAACCCCACCGACGATTTCTGGCAGGGTCAGGGTTTCCTGTTCTACGACGAGAATGCACGCTGGGTCAGCATTCAGGTTTCCGATGTGCTGGACACCCGCAACCTCGGTTACACCTACGCCTCATTGCAAACCAGCCTTCCTCCAAAAAAACCCCCGCTCACTGCGCCCAAACTGGACATCGAAAGTGCTGTGGTGGTCTCGGGCAAGAATGGCATTCCCCTCAAACCCAACGGGAACACCTACAAGGTGCCCCTGAAGTACACCAAAATCAAAAATCCCAGCCCCAAAAAATACTTCCTCAAGATTCAGGGCATCCAGATTGCCCCGGATGACAGCGCGCAGGCCTTTGTTTTCTTGAACGCCGCAGACAACCCTGCTCTGGAACTTGGCGGAGGAGACATCAGCCAGGGTGTCACCCCCTCCACCCTGCAACAGGCCATTGCGTCCAGCAGCTACCTCGGGTCCATCGGGTCGGTGCGGTCCAGAAGTTCACTGGTGCACCTCCACAAAAACCATGTTTTTGGTGTGACCCTTGAGGTGCCACTCGATGCCCTGTACCTGACCCTGCGCAAACAACGGATCATCGTCAGCATTGTGCCGGTCAATTCGCTTGGGCAACCGGCAGGAGGAGACATCAGTTTCCAGAGCATCGTCTTTGAGGCCCGCGACCCCCTGTAAAGCCTCCATCCTGTACCAGACAGTGAATAAAGGATCTCCCTTACAGACACCCCATAAGAAAACTGTGAGACTGAAAATGTTTGAATCAAAACAGAGGCAATCTGTCTGCAGGCAGGTTGCAAGACGTTCCCATCTCAGGCCTCACAGGAGGATCCCATGCCCGAGTCGTACATGCTTGCCCACGGTGGACAGGTGGTCTTGACCGCCATTGCTGAAAAGAAACCCAACAAACTGCTGCAAACCCCCACCCTTCAGGCTTTCAATCTGGGGCAGGGTGCCATCATGCTGGTGCAACTTGGTCTGGCCAACGAAAGTGGAAGCCGCATCCACATGGTGAATGTGCCTGCTCAGGTGATCGCCCCTCTGGAGTCTGCCACCATTTACCATTTTGAGCGCCACACCCAACTGGAGCGTGAAGACGCAGATTTTGAAGATCTGGTCACCACCTTGGAACGCAACCGTGAAATGCATGTGCTGGTGGCCCAGTTTGCCACCCCCTCCGGGCTGTGCGAGCTTCGATTGCCTTTGCAAATCCAGTTCACTCCAGATGGATTTGTGCTGAATGCCCGCTTGCCCCAGACGGTCAAACCCAGAGTCGCTTCTGCTTCTTGAACTTTGAAAACAGGGCTCTGGCAAACGGAAAAAAAACGAAGGCTGGCTTTTGGGCCAGCCTGATTCCTTGGGGGAGTGGATTTGTGAATGTCATTCGCCTCGAAGGGCACGCTGATAATGCTTGGGAAAACGCAGAGCCACAATCAGCATCAAAGAGAACAAAAAGCCCAGACCTGCGCCCAGAATCGCATTCCCGATCAGGGGATGGATCGCCCATCCACCCACAGCACCCACAAGGATGCCACTCCCGATCAGAGCAGGGCGTCTTTTGATGCTGATCCAGGTCCGCCTCAAGGCTTCTTTGGTTGGGGGGGTATTGGGTGACAGGGTCAACTTCGGATCCTCCTATGTAAAGTTATATTAACAAAATGAAAGCCAGCTAAAACGCAACTGAAGTCACATACTGACAGATTGCTGATTTTGCCGCAGAAAGGCCAAAAAAAGACCCGAGTGTCGCGCTCGGGCCCATTCGTCCCTGCTTCTCAGGACTTTTCCATTAAACAAGCTGAAGTATGACGGATTTCTTTTGTGCATCTCAGGTCCTCCCTTGCTTCTTCAGGACACCATAAATGTGTTCTCGGGTCACCCAACCATTCACTCGGCCACGGTTGTTGCGGATCTGGTACCTGCTTTGTTCGATGGCACCGATCAGGTGCAAATACACATTTCCTGCCACTTGCACGTAAACCACCATTCGTTCTTTGAGCACATGCTGATCGGTCAAAGGTTCAAGCGTGACCTCTTCACCAGAGCGGATCAGAGGGACAATGCTGTTGCCTTTCGGTTTGAAGGTGACCTCCTGGCCAGCCTTGAGTTTTTCAACAATGGGATGCATTCTCATGCCCAAGGGTAAGGGATGAGACCAAAAGACACATCTGGAGAATAGCGCAGGAAAAAGCACAGGGAAATAAGCAAAAACCCCAGAGAACCTGAGGGTTTCTCCGGGGTGCTTTTGGCGCGCTCTGTAGGACTCGAACCTACGACCGACCGCTTAGAAGGCGGTTGCTCTATCCAGCTGAGCTAAGAGCGCTTGCTTTTAAGAAGATTCGCGCCGTTTCCGGCGCGATTCTCTTTTGGAGCGGGATACCAGATTCGAACTGGTGCCAGAAGCTTGGAAGGCTGCTGTGCTACCACTACACCAATCCCGCATTCCTGAGCGCAAGGCAACTGCTGCCGACTTACGCTCTTCCGTTGGTCGAGGCGACTGGATTCGAACCAGCGACCCCTTGGTCCCAAACCAAGTGCGCTACCGGCCTGCGCTACGCCTCGAGGCGCATTAGGGATTCTATATCAACTCTTGGCTCTGGTCAAGGGTTTTGGATAAGAAAAATGGCTTAAAGCGCTGGACCAGAGCACTGAGGGGAGTTGCATCTCTGGGAAGTGAACAGTTGACAGTAGACAGTTCACAGCAAGATGGGGCAAGAGCAATGGGTGTTTCAGACGAGCAAAAAAGAATCAGAGGGGGAATTCACCTTCCCCCTCTGATTCGAAGATCAGATGCCTTCAGGTGTTTTCCTGCTGTTTACTGTGAACTGTCCACTTGCCTTACTGCTCGCGGATGCCCAGCCCGGCGGTTTTGAGGCTTCCAATCAGGTTTTGCAGGTCGGTGTTCACTTCGGTGTCCTGCAGGGTGCGGCTTCCACGGTAGGTCAGGCGCACAGCAATGCTGCGCTGGCCCTCGGGGATGGGGGCACCAGAGTACACATCGAACACCTCCACTTTCTCCAGCAGGCTGCCTCCGTGGGCGTGAATCAGGTCCTCCACTTCGGCGTAACTGACCGATTTGGGGGCAATCACTGCAAGGTCACGCAGGGCGGCAGGGTTGCGGTTCACATCATGGAAGGACCATTCGCGGCCTGGCAGGGGCATTTGCAGGTCCAGCAGGTACAGGTCGGCTTTGAGGCCCAGATTGAAAGCCACCGCAGGATGCACCTGTCCGATGTGCCCGATGCTCTGGCCGTTCCAGACCACCTCTCCGACGATGCCGGGATGCAGGTACTCGGGGGCGTTTCCTTTCACCGCTTTCAGGCGCACATCTGTCCCTAAAGCGTGGGCTGCACTTTCCAGCAGGGCTTTGAAGGTGTAGAAGTCGCTCTGAATGCCTTTCTGCCAGTTTCCGGTGGCCAGAGGACCGCGCATCAGGGCACCCAGACGTTCGGTTTCCCCTTCTTTGGGGAAGATGTGGCCCACTTCGAAGATCAGGAGGCGGGGTTCGTCTTTGTTGGTCTGTGCCACTTTCAGCAGGCTGGGGTACAGGGCTGTGCGCATGTGGGTGCGGTCTGAGGTCAGCGGATTGCGCAGTTCCACCACAGGCTCGGGGGCCTTCGCAGCTTTTGCTTCCTCTGCATTGGTGAAGGTGTAAGTCACCACCTCCTGGAAGCCCAGTCCAGAGAACACCTGTTTCACTTCCCGGCGCAGGCGGCTTTCCCGGTCTGCTCCAATGTTGTCCTCATTGACCTGAATGCTGGGAAGGGTCTCGTTCAGCTTGTCGTAGCCGTAAATGCGGGCAATTTCCTCGATGATGTCCTCAGGGATCAGCATGTCAATGCGCCAGCTTGGAGGGGTCACGCGCAAGGTGTTGTCCTCAAGGGTCACTTTGGCCCCGAGTTTCTCCAGCACCTCTTGCATGGTGCTGTTGTCGATGTTCAGGCCCAGCAGCCTGCGGGCGTAATCGGCATCCAGCAGGATGTCCTGAATGGGCTGGCGGTGGTCCACCACGGTTGCCCCTTCATGCACGGTGGCTCCGGTGACATCGCGCAGCAGTTCCACAATGCGGTTGGCGGCCCAGAGGGGGAGGGCAGGGTCCACACCACGCTCGTAGCGGTACACGGCGTCGGTCTTGAGGCCCAGACGGGTGGAAGTGCGGCGCAGGCGCACGGGATCGAAGTGGGCAGATTCGATGACCACATCCTGTGTGTCATCCTGCACACGGCCCAGATGTCCACCCATGATTCCGGCAATTCCAATGACCTGTCCCTGACCGTTGCGGATCACGGCATCCTGACCTTCGACCAGTTCGTGGTCTGCACCATCAAGGGCCTTGGCGGTTTCGTTGCCAGAGTAATTCACCACGATCTCTTTGCCGGGCAGGTCGCGTGCATCATAGAACGCGGTGGGTTGCCCGAGTTCCAGCATCACCACGTTGCTGATGTCCACAATGGCATTGATCGGGCGCATTCCGGCCAGCATCAGGCGACGCTGCAACCACAGGGGGCTGGGACCGTTCTGGGCACCTGACACGGTGCGGGCCACGAAATGGTTGCAACCCGGACGGGGTTTGTTCTCTGGATCTTTGTGCAAGACGGTTTTTTCCTGAGAAACTGTCAGTTTGACCTCTCCGGCACCCTGAGGTTCCAGTCCTCTGGAAGGAGGCACCAGTTCAAGGTTCAGGTAGGCGGCCAGATCGCGGGCCACACCCAGCACGCTCAGGGCGTCTGCGCGGTTGGGGGTGACCTCCACATCCAGCACCTCATCGGCAGACCAGAGGTCTTTCAGTTCCACGCCGGGTCGGGCGGTGCCCAGAGGCAGCAAAAGCAAACCGCTGGCCCCTTCACCGATGCCCAGTTCTTTGGCACTGGCACACATGCCCCATGAATCAATGCCCTGCATCTTGCGAATGCCGTAGGTCACATCCCCAAGGGTGGTTCCGGGGGTGACCACCGCCACACCCACCCCTGCTCTGGCGTTGGGTGCGCCGGTCACAATGGTTTGCTCCTCTCCGACATTCACGGTGAGTTTGTGAAGCTGGGTGCCTTCCATGGGCTCACAGGTCAGGACCTCGCCGTACACCACTCCAGCAGGAGGGGCAGGCACATCCACGATTTCTTCGACGGGCAGGCCCAGTTGGGCCAGAAGGGGTTCCAGTTCATGGGCGCTGGGAACATTGGGAAGCAGTTCTTTCAGCCAGCTGTAAGGGATTTTCATGGCTTAAAACCTTTCTTGAGGTGCGCTCACCAGAGCGCAGAGAATTTGAGTTTGACGGTGGTCTGAAAGTCGCTGGAGACTTTCAGTTTGAAGCTGCCAAAATAAGCGCTTCCGCCAGCCAGCCATTTCTGGTGGTCGTAATCCAGATTCAGGCGGTAAGGCCGACCTTCCGATTCCACCAGAGGCAGGGCGTATTCTGCACCTGCATTCAGGCCGTCCAGATTGCCATAGCTGCCTCTCACCCTCAGGTAAGAGATGGGCAGCACTTCTGCACCGAAACCATACTGTCCAGATTGGGGCTGGTAATAGCCGTAGGTTTCGCCCCTGTTCCAGAGGTTGAGGCTTCCTCCCAGCAGGACGCCACCGTTGCCATATCCAACCCCAACAGACACAGGCTCCAAGTGGTACGCCACTGTGAATTCATGGTTGCTCTGGTTGCCCCTTTGCAGGTTCAACTGGGCGCTGAAATCGTTCTTGCGGTACCTGAGGGTGTGTTCGCGCTGCCCCCAGGAAGCACTCAGGCTGTATTCGATGTCTCCGAACAGGGTGTAAGGAAAGGGGTTGATGCTGGAATTGCGCACAGGATTGGGCGTGCCCAGTTGCCAGTCCAGCAAAGGAAGCAAGAGGATGGAGAGCGTATGGTCCATTCCGGTGCTGGCTTTGAAGTTCAGAAAAGAGGTGCCATCCCATGGGCTGATGAAGGGGCGGTGCAAGGCGAAAGGATCGGTGGTGTCTCCGTTCAGGCCCATCCACATGCCAAAACCGCAGGTGTACGTTTCCGAGACCACATTGCGCACCCTCTGGTCATGCACCCCGAACGGGTAGGCCACGCACTTGGCTTCCGTTCCGAGGTTCTCCTGAATGGCCTGCTGGCTTTTTTGCAGCTCTGCCTTCAGGTCCTCTGGGGTCAGATCAATCAGGCGGGCATGATTGGCGGTGTGGGACTGGATTTCCCATCCTGCAGCCTGCATTTCTTTCAGCTCAGCCCAGGTCACAAACCCTTCAGTGCCGATTTTGCTGGTGATCACAAAGAAGGTGGCAGGCACCCCGAGTTCCTTCAAAACCGGAAAGGCCTGCTCGTACACGTCCCGATAACCATCATCGAACGTGACCAGCACACAGGTGTCTGCACAATTTTGTGCCTGTGATGCCACCGCGAAGCTGTGTCCGCTGTCTTTCAGGCGCAAAATGTGTTCACGCAGGCTCTGGGCCTCCACCCCGAGCGTCATGCCGTTGGAGGCCCCCACACGGTGGTACACCAGCGCCACACTTTCAGCGTGGACCGGAAGACCTCCCAGAGCAAAGGAAGCCAGCAAGGTCATGACGGTCTTCTTCATGGGTTTTATTGCAACTCTCCTTTGAATTGACCGAGCACCCGCAGGTCATTGGCATAGAAGTAACGGATGTCGGGCATGCCGTACTTCAGCATGGCAATGCGCTCTGGACCGAGCCCGAAAGCGAAGCCGGTTTTGCCTTCATAGATGCGGGGCAGGCCACGCTGTTCACGCAGGTCATCCACGGCTTTGAAGACATTGGGGTGCACCATGCCGCATCCACCCAGTTCCAGCCATTTGCTTTCGCCTCTGGGGTTCTCCCACCACACGGCGAAATCTGCTCCGGGCTCCACGAACGGGTAGAAGCTGGGCTGGAAGCGCACTTTGGCTTTGGGACCAAACAGACCTCTGGCCAGTTCTGCGATGGTGCCTTTCAGGTCGGCCATGGAGATGTTGTCGCCCACCACCAGACCTTCAAGCTGGTGGAACATGCTTTCGTGGGTGGCATCGGTGGCCTCGTAACGGTACACTTTGCCGGGCACCACGATTTTCAGAGGTGCGGTGTGTTCCAGCATGTAACGGATTTGCATGGGGCTGGTGTGGGTGCGCAGGAGGCGTCCATCTTTCAGCCAGAAGGTGTCCCAGAGGTCACGGGCCGGGTGGTACCACGGGATGTTGAGGTGCTGGAAGTTGTAGGCGTCATCTTCCACCTCGTTGCCTTCCACCACGTTGTAGCCCATGCGGGTGAAAATGTCCGAGAGGTCATCCAGAATGCGAGTAATGATGTGCAGCCCTCCAGAGGGCATGGCAAGGGCAGGCAAAGTCACATCAATGGCTTCAGAGGCCAGTTTGGCTTGCAGGGCTGCCTCTTTGAGTTCTGTTTCTCGGGCAGAGATCAGGGCGTCAATTTCCTGCTTGAGGAGGTTGATTTCCTGACCTTTGACTTTGCGCTCCTCAGGGCTCAGGCTCCCGAGGCTTTTGAGTTGCTTGGTGACTTCACCGTTTTTGCCCAGATAATGGGTTTTCACGGTTTGCAGGGCTTCTAAGCTTCCTGCCTCCTGAATCTGTGCTCTGGCTTCTTGCAGCATGGTTCTCCTCACATGAAAAAGCCGCTCGCACCATGAAAATGCGAGCGGCGGTAGCTTTGGTTTCAGGCTACGGACCGCTCAGGACAGCAAAAAAACGCGAAGGTCTTTGCCTGCCTTGGATGGAAAGAGCGGTCAACATCATGTTTTACTGTAGGGGCTTGGCTGCCAAGAGTCAACCGGAAAATGGCGGATGTGGATTGTTTGTCCATCCCTCAACATGCTGAGATGGAGATTCGGATATACCCCGGTGAAAATTTGGGGAATTCCCTTATTTTTTCCTGAATTTTCCCTGAATATACTGATTGTGTTCTCAAAGAAAGGGGAATATATATCATGAAAAACCTTAAAAAAATCGTGCTGGCCGTTGCTGCTCTGGGTGTTTCTGCTCTCGCTTTTGCTTCTTTCCAAGCTGGAAATGAACAAGTTGCAGCTTGCACAACCAAGCAGCCAGAATGCATCATCAAACAGATCGGTTGAGTCTTCCAAAAGATCAAAAGGCCTCCATTTGGAGGCCTTTTTGTGTGCAGGGGTTTTTTAAGGGGCCACGCTCATGTCCAGAATGCCCGAACCATACCCAGCAGTCCACCCTTGGGGCACCCGCGCTCTGGCCTTCATATCCTTGACAATCTCTGCTGGAGACCAGGTGGGATTCTGTTTGCGCCAGAGGGCCATCGCACCTGCCACCAGAGGGGTGGAGAAAGATGTGCCCGTGTAACTGGCCCAACTGCCCTGCAGGTTCAGCAAACGGAAGCTGAAAGGTGCAGCAATGCTGTTGTAACTGGCTTTGGTGGAATCCAGAGCAGGGTAATCTCCATTCACTCCAGCCACGGAAGCCATACCGGGCACTCTGGGTGCAAATCCAGCAGGGTATTGAGGGATGTTCCCCTTCTGGCCTTGATTTCCACCTGCCACAGCCACCAGAGCCCCATAACTGTTGGCCTCTGCAAACAGTTTGGCAAACAGGGCCACTGGGGTTTCGCTGCCCAGACTGAGGTTCAGGACCAGTCGATTGCGATCCACAGCATTCTTGAGCGCCCAGCACGTCCCGATGAACACCTTCTCCATGTCGCAGATGCCATTGGCATCGCAGACCCGAACAGCTCGAATTGTTGCACCTGTTGCCACCCCCTGAGTCTGGCTTGCTGCCAGCATTGCCACCTGAGTTCCGTGTCCATTTGCGCTACCTGTCCCAATGAATTCATCCAGAGGTTTGTCGTCTGAAGCCACAAAATCCCTTCCGGGCAGCATTTTCAGTTCAGGACTGGGATTGACCCCCGTGTCCAGCACAGCCACCTCGATGCCTTCGCCATTCAGGCCTCTGGCATAAGCTGCAGGGGCATTGATGGCTACGATGTGAGGCGCGTAGGCATCTACATCAGGTAAGGTTTTGGGATCCACATGTCCTTCAGCTTCTGGAAAGTTTTTGTTCAGGGTTCCAACGCTTTCACCGGGCGCACGTCCAGTCTTGACCACCACCACGGTTCCAGAGCACAGGCTGCCTGCACCCAGGTCTGCCCCTTGCTGTTCCAGATTGATGATTTGCACTGCGGTGTAACCCAGTTTGGTCAACCTTTCCAGAATGGTGGCCTGACTCAGGAAACCGGGCAAGACCATCATGTATTGCCCGATGGTGTCGCTGCCTGCCACGTTCAGACCAGAGACATAAAAGTTGCCGTTGTAATACACCGAGACATTCCATTCACCCCCCGGAAGGTCTCTGGGAACAGTGATTCTGACTTTTCCAGAACCCACAAAGGCACTGTAGGTGGTCTTTTGCAGACTGGGATTCAGTTTGTGGGTGAAAAGGGTATATGCGCTGCCTGTCAGGGGTGTTTTGACCCCCAGAGATGCAGTGATGCTTTCATTTTGTCCAGCCCAAGGGGAAGAAAGGGTCATGGGATAGGTTGCTTGTGATTCAATTGCTTTGATGTTTTCGGGAGCCTGTTGTTGAGGGGCTTGCTGTGCTCCACAGCTTGCCATGAACAGTCCCAGAATCAGCCATCCGTGTTTCATGTTCCATCTACCGTCCTTCATGATTGATTGTCGCTTGTGGCCCCTGAACGCTCCATGAACGCTTTCAGGGTCTCCCTGTAGTCGTTGGCCCACTCGGTGTGACCTGCCTGTTCCAGCAGCAAGATGGCTTCTTCCAGAGCCACTGGACTGTCTTCCAATTCTGAAATGTTTGCAAGAACGAAGGCCGCAGAAAGGACTTCTCCTGCTTTGCGCGCAAAACTGAGTGCTTGCTCATAAGCAAATTTTGCTTTTTGTCTGTCGTGTTGCTCGTGATAGACCTTGCCAAGGTTATTCCAAGCTCTAAGTGCTGTATTTAAACTGCCAATTTCAGCAGCCAAATGAGCCGATTCAGTAAAGTTTTTGATGGCTTCAGTGAAGTTGCCTGTACTCTCATGTGCCCATCCATAATTCATCAGAACCCGTGCATATTGGCGAGAGTTTCCGTGTGCAGCAGCCAATACTTCTGTGAAAGCAATGGAAACGTCTTGACCTTGTAACACCAAAGACACGGCCAGATTGTTCAATGCACCGATCCAACGGTCCCGGTCAGGCAAAGTGGACCAGAGTGCGGAAGAACGCCTGAAGTATTTTTCCGCAGTTGCATAATCTCCTGCGGAACTGGCTAGGTGTCCCAGGGTGTTCAGGGCTTCTGCTCTGCTTTCCCCTCCCATCAGCAAGGCTTCTTCCGCTGCTGCTTTTGCTTTTTCAGGTTGCCCGAGCCTCCAGTACAGTGCGCTTTTGAGCCCCAGATGCTCCGGGTTCTCTGGCAGGGTGTTGAACATCCGCATGGCTTCACGGTAATTGCCGCTGCGTTCCAGAGCTTTGGTTCTCAGGAGGGTGATTTCTTCATCTGCAGGGAGGTCTTTGAGCACCTCGAGCACCTTTTGGGGAAGTCCCTGATCCAGAAACTGGATGGCCTGTTTGATGCAGTTTTCCCGCATCCCACCCACCGTTTGAAGTTGCACCCCATAGTCTGCAGCTTCCTCTGCCACCTTGGAGGCCAGAGGGTGTTGCCCTGCCACCAGCAAACGGTGCAGTCGCATCAGGTCCTGCACTTCTGGAGGTGGAGCCCCAGCAGGTTTGTAAGCCAGTTCAGCCCAGCGTGCAGCTTCTTTCAGGTTGCCTTTGCTGCTGTCCTGTTCCGCACAATCCAGATAGGCACTGCGGACGGCCAGAGCAATGCGCTCTCTGGTCGAGAACACCCACTCTTCCAGCTCTTCACCCAGATCTGTCAGGGTGGCCCCTTCCATGAATGCGCCCGGATAGAGGTTTTTCAGGTCGGTGAGGTCATGGTTCTGGATGGATTTCAGCAGGTTTTGGGCATCGCACTGGACTTCGGTGCCCGCTTCCTGTTCGTTGGCATAAATCACCCCGAGCTTTCTCAGTTTGGTGAGGGCCACCGCCAGAGAGTTCATGGGGTCGCTGGCCTCGGGCCAGAACAGTTCTGCAAGGTGACGCCTGGGTTTTTTGCCTTCGATGGCAAGGTAAGCCACCAGCAGGAGGGGTTTCTCACGGTGGAACTTGACGCCGGTGATCTGAAGTTGACCTAGGGTCCGCAGGTGCATTTGTCTTCAGGATAGTGGATCCATGAACATTCTGAAGTGACCACGGACATTTCTGTTACAGGTCCAAAAGGCTTTCTTTTGAATTTTTGCCGTCTGGAACATCAAATGAACGCTTCTGAACGGTGGACTCTGGCGTTCATGGTTTGTTCATGGCTGCTTCAGGGGGGGTTTTCTATCCTTTGATCATCAAACGGGACAGACCTCAGATCCAGAGGCCTCCAATGAAACAACAACTTCCCTCAAGTGTTTCCGTTGGATGAAACCCACAGCATTCACAAAGGAGTCCACCATGAACAGCAAAAACCTCTTCGCAGCAGCAATCCTCGGCAGCCTCGTCCTCGCATCTTGCGGAACCACCCCTGTGCAACCCAAAACCGAAGAAGTCAAATCCCTGACCTTCAGCAACGGCGAGACCTTCCATTACACCGAGCAGGCTGGTGTGATCAAAACCGATGACATCATCGTGGCCTACAGTGCAGAACTGCCTGAACTGGTCAACAAATACGAGGCTTACCTGAAAACCCAGCAGGTGGACAAAGAAGGCGTGGGCATCACCAAGTACTGCTCTTTTGAGTTCATCACCTGCTGGAGCTACACCGACAACCGCTGGGCCGGAGGCAAAATTTACTACTCCTACGATGCCAGCCTGACCAGTGACCAGCGCAGCAAGATTCTGGATGCCATTCTGGACTGGAACAGCCGTGTGTCAGATGTGAAGTGGTACTACTCCACCAGTGCGGGTGATCGGGTGCTCTTCACCAAAGAAACCGATCCCAATGCCTGTGGAAGCAGCAGCATCGGACGCAAAGGTGGCGTGCAGCAACTGCAACTCGGGTGTTTCAGCAAAGGGGTGGTTCAGCACGAGATGGGTCACGCTGCAGGCTTGCTGCACGAACAGAGCCGTTGTGACCGGGACAACTACGTGACCATCGTGTGGGCCAACATCAAAGACGGCTATGCCCACAACTTCAACAAAGCCTGCGGCAAAGAGTACAAAGACTACGGCAGCTACAACTACAACAGCGTGATGCACTACGGCTCCAAAGCTTTCAGCGTGAACGGTTTGAACACCATCGTTCCCAAAAACGGGGTGTCCACCAGTGCCATCGGACAGCGTGTGTCTCTGGATGCCGGTGACATCAGCGCCCTGAACCAGATGTACTGATCCTGACGACTGGCCAATCCCTCTCCACACAAGACCGGATGGCTTCAACCCAACCTTCCACCCATCATCGCTCAAGGAGTGTGCAAACCCCCGGACAATTCCGGGGGAATTTTTGGTGTGCTGTGCTGGAATTTTGAAGTGGCTGAAACACACAAACCGGGACAATCCTCCCGGGTGTACAAAGAACAATAATAAGGTGCAAGTTGCCTGTCCTCCCGAGACCCTGAATTTCCTGCAGACGTTTTATCAGGAAAACCATTTGCCAGACCTTGAGAAACGGCTTGAAGAGGTTGAGCGCTGTGGATTCCTGCCCACCTTTCCAGAGCTGCTGTATGGGGCCAAGCTGGCGTGGCGCAACAGTGTGCGGTGTGTGGGGCGGCATTACTGGCAGTATTTGCATTTGCAGGATGCCCGCGATCTCGTGAGCCCTTCCGAGGTGTTTGATGCTCTGGTGCAGCACCTCAGGTTCGCCACGAATGCAGGGAACATCCGGCCCACCATCACGGTGTTCAAACCGGGCATTCGCATTCTGAACGATCAGTTGATCCGCTACGCAGGTTATGAAGACGGACTGGGAGATCCCAAAAACCAGAGCCTCACCCAGCAGTTGATGGAGTTGGGATGGACCCCTCCGGTTCAGCGTTCGGCTTTTGATGTGCTGCCTGTGGCTTTGCAGGTGCCCGGACATCCGGTTCAGCTTTTTACCCTGCCAGAGGATGCGGTTCTGGAAGTCCCCATCGAGCATCCCACTCTGGAGTGGTTCAGGGATCTGGGCCTCAAGTGGCATGCCGTCCCTGCGATCAGCAATTTGCAATTGTCGGTGGGGGGCATTGAGTATTCCTGTGCACCGTTCAATGGCTGGTATGTGGAAACTGAGCTCGCAGCACGCAATTTTGGAGACACCGACCGCTACAATTTGCTGCCTGTGGTGGCAGAAAAGATGGGCCTGAACATCCGCAAAAACCGCCAACTCTGGAAAGACCGTGCCCTCATTGAACTTCATGAAGCGGTGCTGTATTCCTTTGACAAAGCTGGCGTCAAAATTTCAGACCACCACACGGTTGCAGAGCACTTCGAGCGGTTTTGTGCCAGAGAGCGACAAGCTGGACGCGAGGTGAAGGCCCGCTGGAGCTGGATTGTGCCGCCCATCTCAGGGTCCACCAGTCCTCAATTTCACCAGAGTTTTGATGACACCGAATTGAAGCCCAATTTTTTCCCTTCGAAATGTCCTTTTCACTGAAGGTTTTTCAAAAAAGCCAGCAGGTCACGGCGGAATGCTCAAAGGGATGTGCAGCCTTCAAGGTGAGTGACCAGAGAAGTGTTTTACTTGCAGGAGTGTTGTCTATATCACTTGAACCAAGTACAAAACAATTTCAGATTTGAAGTTTTTTTCCTCCCTGAAACAAACAGAAATTGGACCAGAGCAGTGGTTTACCTTCTGGAATAACTGTCTCTCAGACAATAACCCCTCCTGTAAACCGTGTGTTTTCTCAAACCTTCTCTGGAAGGGCCTTCAGCGGTTTTCAAAAATGGTTTACGGATGTGCATTGGAATACATCGGAACTGAGCCACTTAAAGTAAACACATCTGAAGTGCATAAACAAACCCTTCTGGGAGGTAAGAAACCATGAAGTTCGTATACGCTTTTTCTGAGGCAAATGGCCTGAGCAAGGACCAATTGGGAGGCAAAGGGGCAGGGCTTTCGGCCATGACCCGGTTGGGATTGCCGGTTCCTCCTGGATTCACGGTCACCACCGAGGCTTGCCGGGCCTACCACATGCACCGCCAGACCCCCCACAACCTCTGGATGGAAGTGCAAGACGCCCTGCAAGCTCTGGAACAGCAAACCGGAAAGGTGCTGGGCAACCCAGAGCGGCCTTTGCTGCTCAGTGTGCGCTCTGGAGCCAAATTCAGCATGCCCGGCATGATGGACACCATCCTCAATCTGGGCCTCAACGATGAGGTGGTGGAAGGGCTTACTGCTCTCACTCAAGATGCCCGTTTTGCTTTCGATGCTTACCGTCGCCTGATCCAGATGTTCGCCGATGTGGTGGTGGGGGTGCCCAGACACCACTTCGAGACCGCTCTGGAAGACCTCAAAATGGCCCGAGGGGTGCAAGAAGACCTTTCCCTGACGGCCGAAGATTTGCAGGAACTGGTCACCACTTACAAACGCCTGTTCAAACGCCATGCGGGTTTTGAATTTCCCCAGAGCCCTCAATTCCAGTTGCAGGAAGCCATTCTTGCGGTGTTCAAATCCTGGGGCAACCGCCGGGCTGCCACCTACCGCAAGCTCCATCACATCCCCGATGACCTTGGCACGGCAGCCAATGTGCAGGCCATGGTGTTTGGCAACCTCGGTGCGACCTCAGGAACAGGGGTGGGTTTTACGCGGAATCCCATCTCGGGAGATCCACAGGTGTTTGGAGAGTTCTTGCTGAATGCGCAGGGTGAAGACGTGGTGGCTGGCATCCGCACCCCTCTGCCCCTGTGTGACCTGCAAAACCACCTACCAGAGGTGCATGATCAGCTCATGCACACTGCAGGGTTGCTGGAAAAACACTTCAAGGACATGCAGGATTTTGAATTCACCATCGAGGCAGGCAGGCTCTACATGCTGCAAACCCGTGCCGGGAAACGCTCGGCCAGAGCTGCTTTCAAGATTGCCCACGATCTGGCACAGGAAGGTCTGATTTCGCGCGAGGAGGCCCTTTCACGGATTCAACTGGAATCTCTGGAACAACTGATGTACCCCCAACCTGTGACCCACCACGGGCAAAAGGCTTTGTTGAAAGGTTTGCCTGCCAGTCCAGGTGCAGCCTCGGGTGTGGTGGTGTTCTCTGCCGATGAGGCCGTGGAGGTGGCCAAAACCCGTCCCTGTATTCTGGTGACCCCCGAGACCAGCCCGGAAGACATCCATGGCATGGCCTCTGCAAAAGGCATCCTGACCGCCAGAGGAGGCATGACCTCCCACGCAGCAGTGGTGGCCAGAGGCATGGGATGCCCTGCTGTGGTGGGTGCCGAAGACCTGCGCGTGGACCGTGAGGCCGGAGTCATGCAGGTGAAGGGCCTGACCATTCGGGCAGGGGAGACCCTCACCATCAGCGGTTCCACAGGGGAAGTGTTCCTCGGGGAAATTCCCTTGCAGGACAGCCAACTGGATCCAGAGGTCTTCGAAATCCTCTCTTGGGCCGATGGCATCCGCAAACTGGAGGTCCGGGCCAATGCAGACACCCCTCAGGACGCCCGCCGTGCCAGAGAAAACGGAGCACAGGGGATTGGCCTGTGCCGAACCGAACACATGTTTTTTGCTGAGGAAAGAATTCCTCTGGTTCGCAAAATGATTCTGGCAGCCAGTGCACAGGAGGAACTGGAAGCTTTGCGCCTCCTCCAGAACATGCAGCGCAGGGATTTCGAAGCGATTCTGCTGGCCATGGACGGTCTGCCGGTCACCATCCGCCTGATCGATCCTCCCCTGCACGAGTTTTTGCCCCAGATGTCTGATTTGCTGGTCAAAGTCACCCAGCTTGCCCAACAAGAACGCTCTGAAGCAGAGGAGACCACCTATCAGGAGGCCCGTGAACTGCTTGAAAGGGTCAAACAACTCCATGAGGTCAACCCCATGATGGGCCTGAGGGGTGCCCGCCTTGGCATCACCCGCCCGAGCATCATCTGCATGCAAGTCCACGCTCTGGCAGAAGCGACCTGCAACCTCTTGGCACAGGGCAAAAAACCACGCCCTGAGATCATGATTCCCCTCACAGGGACTGCACAGGAATTGGCTTACGTGCGTCACATCGTCGAGGAGGTCCTCGCCAGCCATGACCTGCACCTCCCCATCGGCAGCATGATCGAAGTGCCCAGAGCCTGCTTGGTGGGTGGGCAACTGGCAGACACCGCAGACTTCCTGAGTTTCGGCACCAACGACCTGACCCAGATGACCTATGGCTACTCCCGTGACGATGCTGCACGGTTTCTCGGGACATACGTGGAGAAAGGCATCCTGACCTTTGATCCCTTCACCCGACTGGATGAAGATGGGGTGGGCACCCTGATCTCCATGGCTGTGCAGGATGCCCGTCGCAAAAAGCCAGAGATAAAACTCGGGATCTGTGGTGAACACGGAGGCGAAGCCCACTCCATCGGTTTCTTCCATCAAGTGGGTCTGGATTACGTGAGTTGCAGCCCTTTCCGTTTGCTGGCTGCCCGTCTGGCGGCTGCACAGGCCACTTTAAACAACCATACGCAAGAGGCTGTTCTGGCTTGATGGGCAAACATCAGAGGGATTCCTTCTTCAAGGAGTCCCTTTTTGCTTTAACAGTGGTCCTCATGGAAGCTCAGGGCGTTTTCATCCAGAGTTGTCACCTGTGACTTTAATCTGAGAAGGGAGGTTCACCATGAAGCATACCCTGGTGGTCTTTTCACTGGTTTCTTTTGCATCTCTGGTCGCAGCAAGTCCAGTTTCATCAAATGTTTTTATCTCAAAACCTGCTCAGCAGCAAAGTACAGGTTTTACAGTGGGTTCTGCCTTGCTGGCTTCATCTCCACTCTGGAAAGCCAAACCCCAGACGTTGCCCCGTTATCGCCCCGGCTCTGTGCAAATCATCGAAATTCCGACCACTTTTCCAGATGCGAAATTTGTGCCTCTGGTGTTGGACCGCAACCAGAGCACCTTTGTTTTGCAGCAAGGACCTGCAATCAAAATGACCCTGCAACAAAAGGCCACAGGGTCACAGATGGTTTTGCCTCAAAAAACTTTCAAATGAAGATCAAGTCTTGCTGCACAGGGGTCGTCACCAGAGCCTGATCTTCCAAGAGCACCACATTCACTTCACTGCGGATGCCAAAATCCTGCTCAGGCAAGTAGATGCCGGGCTCGATGGTGACGGCCAGATGGGGCAGCAACGTGCGGGTGTCTCTGGTTTCCAGATCGTCCAGATTGGCCGTTGGGCCGTGCAACTGCACCCCGAGGCTGTGACCAAGCCTGTGCGTGAAGGCTTCGCCATATCCAGCATCCACAATCACCTTGCGGGCTGCAAAATCCAGTTCCCAGCCTTGTTTGCCAGCCCGAATCTGTTCAAGGGCAATGTCTCTGCCCCCTTTGACGGCTTCCCATGCCTTCAAAAAGTTTTCAGAGGGCTCGCCATAAAAGCCCATCCACGTCACATCGGCGTAAGGCCTTCCGGGTTCTTGACCCCAGAGGTCCAGCAAAATGCAGTCTCCTTTTTGCAGGGTGCGGTTGCCTTCAGGATTGGGCGCGTAGTGCGGGTCTCCAGCATGTCCAGCAAAGCCCACAATGGCAGGATGGTCAAAGTGCAGTCCTCCCCGGCGCAGGGTTTCGCTGATCACGGCCTGCACCGAAAGCTCATCCACACTCTGGCCCAATTTGACTTTGCTGCGAATGAATTCAAAGGCAGCGTCTTTGGCTTCCATCAGGACCTCAACTGCCCTCTGGTGGGCTTCCAGATCCTCTGAAGACCATTTGAAGAAATGCTGCAACAGGTCTGCACTGCTGACCACATCCACGCCCAGAGCCTTGACCCGTTCAATGGTGCCTGCGTCCACCCTGCCCACATAAGGCACACTGCCCATCGGGCTGTATTCCATGGCCACTTTCATGCCCGGTTTCAGCAAAGACTCCAGCAGGGGTTGCAGATCTGCATGCCCACGGTAGGCATGCAAGGTCACGTTCCAGTCGTGGCTGAGGGTTTTCCAGGTGCCTCCTTCAATGCTGTTGTGTAGCACTTTCACCTCTCCCTGTGCAGGCACCCACACAAAAAACCGCCGGGTGAGGTGGGCTTCAGCTGGAATGTGCAGCACACTCAGGGCCAGAGGATTGAGGCTCTGGAAATCGTAAATCAGCCAGCCATCCAGCTGGGCGTTGGAAAGCAACTGTTGGATCTGCTCAAAGTCAGGGCGGGTCATGGGCCCATTAAAACATGTTCCTTCAGGACTTTGGCAAGTGGCCTTGAGGTTTTTCTCAGAAGGGCATGCCGAGTGGCACGGTTCACAGTTGAAAGCTGTGGGGGTGCTACTCTTAGGGTATGAGCACGACCCTTCCGACCATCAGCATTTCAGAAACAGGCGCCCTCAAAGCGCAAGAAATCCTTGAACGCAGCAACAAACCCGGCGCAGGGGTGCGGGTCTTCATCAAGAGTGGTGGATGCAGCGGTTACCAGTATGGCATGGCCATTGATGACCGTGAACTCGAAGGAGACACCATCGTGGTGGACCGTGGCATCAAACTGATCGTGGACCGCATGAGCATCGAACTCTTGCAAGGTTCACAGGTGGACTATGTTGAAAACATGATGGGGGGCGGTTTCACCGTCAACAACCCCAATGCCACCAGCAGTTGCGGCTGTGGGCACTCTTTCCGCACCGATGGCAAGAACGCTGAAACGGGTGGCGGCTGCGGCAGCCACTGATTTTCAGTTGGTGTTTTGACCCACAAAATTCGGATGAAACCAGAGCCATTTGGGACTCTGGTTTTGCTTTAAAATATTAAGGATTTGATGACATTCAGTTAAAAGCTTTTTGGAAAGGGTTTGTTGAGGATTTTAAAAATAAGCCAAGTTTGTGCTGTCACCAAACAGAGTTTTGTGTGTGCTGGACAATAAATGCACGTTTCTCAGAAAAATGCTGTTCCATGAGCAAATTTTGGGTTTGCATTCAAGAATTGCTTAAGTGAACCTGATCTGGCATTTGACATTCCCTACTTCAAGCATGTTAGAATCGCGGAAGTAGACAACTTTATACTGGCGTCATTTTTATTGCGCTGGTATTCACTGCTACAAGGAGGATGTGTGAAGAAGTCAATCGTTTTAATGGCAGCGCTGATGTCTACCTCCCTCGCTGCTCCGTACGTGCACCCCGCCGACGAAACCGTCAGCAAGCCCAGTGAAGTGAAAATGGGTGGGACCCTCCGTCTGATCCAGCTCAAGGACTTTGACACCTACAATCCCTTCACTTCTCAGGGTCGTCCCAGCTTGCCCGAGCTGCAAGACGCCGGTGGTTTGATTCGCACCAACCCCAACACGGGTGACTACGAACCTTACATGTCCGACAAAATGACCATCTCCAAAGATGGACGCACCTTCACCTTCACCCTGCGTCCTGAACTGAAGTGGTCCGACGGTCAGGCCATCACTGCCGACGACTTCATCAGCACCTTCCAGATTTACGCTGACGAAAAAGTGGGCTCCAACCTGTACTCCTACATGTACGAAGGGGACAAGAAAGTCACCTGGAAGAAACTGGGCAACCTGTCCCTCTCCATCACTTTCCCCGCCAGAACCGTGCAGAACCTGGAGACCATCTCCTACCTGAGCCCTTACCCCGATCACGTGTTTGGTGCGGCCTACCGTTCCAAAGGCGCCGATGGTGTCAAAGCGCTCTGGGACCTGAAGACCGATCCCAAAGATCTGGTCATCTCTGGCCCCTGGAAAGTGGAACGCTACGCCCTCGGTGAGCGCGTGGTGCTGACCAAAAACAAATTCTATGGTGAGTGGAACAAAGACAGTGCTGGCCGTGCTGTCCCTTACATCACCAACCTGCAATACAACATTGTGCCTGACCAGAACGCTGCTCTGGCCCAATACCTCGCTGGCAACCTGGACATTTATGCCCCCAGCAACCGCGATCAGCTCTCCCAGATTGCAGATGCCAAAAAAGGTGGCAAGCTGAATGTGGAAGTGGCTGCCAACGTGGGTCCATTGGCCTCCGTGGACATGCTGTACTTCAACATGAACAAGTCCAGCGATCCTGTCAAACAAACCTGGTTCCGCGACAAGCGCTTCCGTCAGGCCATGAGCATGCTGGTCAACAAAGAAGCCATGATCGATCAGATCCTCGGTGGCTTTGGTTTCGCAGCTTGGACCAGTGTGTACCCCCTGTACAAAGACTGGGTTGCCCCCAACGTCGACAAGTACAAGTACAACCCCACTGCTGCTGCCAAGCTCCTGGCCGACATGGGCTTCAAGAAGGGCAAAGATGGCGTGCTGCAAGACAGCAAAGGCCGCAAACTGTCCTTCACCCTGATCACCAACTCTGAGAACAACCGCCGCCAGCAAATTGCCCGTCTGTTCGCCGACGAAGCCAAAAAAGTCGGTGTGGACATCAAAACCAACTTCATCCCCTTCAACCAGCTGCTGGACACCATTGGGCCAGAGTCCGATGCTGCCAAACTGGACCGCAAGTTTGATGCTGCCATCAGCGGCATCGGTGGTGGTGGATTCATCAACCCCGTGGGTGTGGCTTCCATGCTGCAGTGCGGTGGGGACCTGAACAACTACAACAGCTCCAAGAAGTGCATTGCTCCTTGGGAAACCCAGATGTACAACCTCTACCTGCAAAGCCGCAAAGAGTTTGACATCAACAAGCGCAAGGCCATCGCCAACAGAATTCAGGCCCTGCAAGCCGAAAACCTCGGCAACATCTACCTGCTCAGCCAGTCTGGACACTTCTCCTGGGACAGCCGCCTGAAAGGTGAGTACCCCAAGAAGATCTTCACCACCTTGTGGGCAGACAGCTACTTCGGTCCCCGCAATGCGCTTCTCAGCTGGATTGACGAGAAGTAAACTTTGACTTAAGTGGTGCTGCGCGAGGAGACCCCTCGCGCAGTGCTCATGAAAGGAGAACCCCCGAAACCATGATTCCTTTTCTGATCAGGCGCTTCCTGCAAATGGTCCCCACCTTTGTGCTGGCTTGCGTTCTGGTATACGTTCTGATTCAAGCGGCCCCTGGAGACTTCCTGTCCCAGTTCCGCGAAAACCCCACCATCACCCCAGAGGCCCTTGAGAACCTCAAGCGCAAATTTGGACTCGACAAGGGGTACATCGAGCAGTTCTGGCTCTGGTTCACCAACTTCTTGCGTGGAGATCTGGGCATCTCCTTCAGCCACTCCAGCCGTCCGGTGTGGGAACTGGTGGCTCCGCGCATGTGGAACAGCATGATTCTGGTGGTGTTCAGCCTCCTTCTGAGTTATGCCATTGCCATTCCTGTGGCCATCTACAGTGCCACCCGTCCTTACAGCCCTCTGGACCGTCTGTTTTCTGTGCTTTCCTACTTTGGTCTGGGCATTCCCTCGTTCTTTTTCAGCTTGCTGGCCATTTATGCTTTGCTGTCCATTCAGCAAAACTGGGGCTGGGACATGCCCATCAGTGGCAAATCAAGCTCAAAACTGACCGACCCCACACCTTTACGCTACATCTGGGATGTGTTCTTGCATTCTCTGGTGCCCAGCGTCATTCTGGCTTTGCGGTCCATTTCCAGTGAAAGCCGGGTGCTGCGTGCCCAATTGATGGAAGTGCTGGGACAGGACTACATGCGCACCGCTCGCGCCAAAGGCCTCGAATACCAGAAAATCATGTACAAACACGCCTTCAGAAACGCCATTTTGCCCATCGTGGCAGGCCTGGGTGGTTTGCTGCCTGCCTTCTTGAGTGGAGCTGGCTTTGTGGAAGTGGTGTTTGCATGGCCGGGCCTGACCCCCTTGCTGCTGGAGTCGGTGCAAACCCAGGACCTGTACGTGTTGATGTCCACCACTGCGCTGACCACCATCCTGTACATCATCGGGAACATGCTGTCCGACATTTTGCTGGCAGCTGTGGACCCCCGCATCCGGTACAGCTGAGGTGTAAACTATGAGTCAAGCGATGCAGAACGTACAGAAAAAACCTGAAGCCGCAACAACCTCTCTGAGCCTGTGGCAAATTGCCTGGAAACAATTTCTCAAACACCCCATGGCGCGTGCCGGCATGTGGATTCTGGGATTGTTGTATGGGATGGCCCTCTTTGCGGGATTCCTTGCCCCTTATTCCCCCACGGAATACGAATCAGGCTCCAACCGTGTGAGCTGGGTGCCGCCCACCAAAATTCACTTTGTTGATGAATCGGGCAAATTTGGTCGTCCTTTCATTTATCCCCTCAAACGTGAAACCGATCTGGAAACTTTCCGTGACATCTACACGGAAGACAAAACCCAGAAAAACGAGATTCAGTTTTTCGTTCGCCGACCAGAGGCCGAATACAAATTTCTGGGCCTGATCAAGAGTGATCTGCACCTGTTTGGTGTGAAGGGCGATGCCAAGATTTACCTTTGGGGTTCAGACAACCTCGGACGTGACCAGTTCAGCCGCATCATGTATGGCTCGGTGATCAGTCTGACCATCGGCATTCTGGCCACCATCTTCTCGGTGGTGCTGGGCTTGATCATGGGGGGCATTGCAGGTTACTTCGGTGGTTGGGTGGACATCATCATCATGCGCTTCGTTGAGGTGCTGGCTGCCATTCCCACCCTGTTCTTGCTGTTCACCCTGAGGGCCTTGTTCCCCATCGAGATGGACCCCCTGTTCATCTTGTATGTGATCATCGCCATTCTGGCTTTTGTCGGATGGGGTGGAATTGCCCGTGCCGTGCGCAGCCAACTCTTGCGCACCCGTGAACAGGAATACGTGCAGGCCGCTGTGAGTCTGGGTGCCTCCAACACCCGCATCATTGGTCGCCACATGATTCCTGACACCCTGAGCTACACCATTGTGGTGGTCTCCCTGCTGATCCCCGGTTTCATTCTGGAAGAATCCGGTCTGAGCTTCCTCGGGATTGGTGTGGTTGAGCCTTATTCTTCCTGGGGCAGTCTGCTCAAACTGGCCCAGGACGGTGGTTTCGAATCCATCACCGGGCGTCCCTGGACCCTGATCCCCGGTATTTTCATTCTGCTGGCGATCACCGCTTGGCAATTCGTCGGCGACGGCTTGCGCGACGCTTTCGACCCCAGAAAACGCCACTGAGCCATCCCACAACCAGAGTTTTGCTTTTTCAGCGGAGGAGAATGATCCTCCGCTGATTTTGTTATGCTAGGCAGCATGGCGGTCAGTGTGCTGCAGGTCGTGGGATTTGCTCTGGGAATCATCCTTCCCACCTTTTTCTGGTTCTGGTTTTTCTGGCGCAGAGATCCCAAACCCGAGCCCATCCGACTGCTTTTGCGCACCTTCCTTTATGGTGCTTTTGCTTTCCTGCCTGCAGCCCTCTTTGAACTCAGTTTGCAAACCGCCCTCAAAGGCATGACCCTCTACATCTTCATTGCAGTCATTGAAGAGGTGTTCAAATTTTTTGCTGCCCGAACGGTCATCAAAGAACGTGACTTTGATGAATTCATCGATGGCCTGATCTACAGCATGACAGCGGCTCTGGGCTTTGCCCTCATGGAGAACATCTTCTATGGGGTCTCTTTTGGACTTGAGGTGTTGCTGGTCCGGGGTCTCATCACCATGAGCAGCCATGTGCTCTTTACTGCCCCTTGGGGCTTTGCTCTGGGTTACCAGAGGATGAACAACAAAAACAAATACGCCGTTCCTCTTGGGCTCGGCGCAGGCATTGTTTTGCATTCGATTTTCAATGGCATCCAGATCCAGTCCCATCCCACCTGGGGAGTCATTCTGCTGGTGGTGGCTCTGGTGTCCATCATGTTCTATGTGGCAGACCGGCTGTACACCACAGCCAGCAAAGAACCTTAAAGGGTTTCCACGCTGGTGGACCCCTCCACCCACTCTGTCCCTGAGGTGGAGCGTTCAAGTTTCCACACCGGAAGCCTGACCTTCAAAGCCTCAATCAAAAAGTCACAGCTTTCCAGAGCAGCCCGTCTGTGTGGACTTCCCACCCCCACAATGATGCTCAGTTCGCCCGGATGCACCCGGCCTGTGCGGTGTGCAATGTACACGCCTGCTGCATCGAACCGTTCACGGGCTTCTTGAATGCACTCGCGCATCACCTTGATGGCCATGGGTGCAAAGGCTTCGTATTCCAGATGCTCAATGTCCATGCCCTTGTTGGGAGAACGCACCGTTCCTGTGAAGAAAGCCTGACCTCCCCACTCTGGCCGTGCAAGGTATTCAAATGCTTCTTGCAGGTTCAAAGGTCTGGAAGTCACGATGCATTCTTCAAAGTCATTGGGATCGTAGGCCCCTCCAGCCACGGGAGGCAAAAAGGCCACTTCATCTCCGTCCTGAAGCACATGCTCTGGCGTGACGTAGTTTTCGTTGACGGCAGCCATGCAGCCTTTCAGAACGACACCATATTGTTGTTCCAGTGTGATGGCCAGTGACCGAACTGTGGAACCCACTGGACAGGAGAAACCCATCTCGTCAATGCCCATTTCCCTTTTGAGACGCGCAAAAAACAGAATTCGAAGACGCATGTCTCAGCCTAGCACAGGGCGCAGAAGACAAAAGGTGTTTGTTTCTTGAGAAATCTGTATAGACAGGTTATTGTTGTTTCCTCAAGCTTGTAAGAAATTTTGCCGTTCTGCACACACATGTCTTGCGATCATCAAAAGGTTGCTCTAGAGGTGTTGACAGTTTGGGGAGATCGTAGTATTCTTTTCTTCGCCCGAGAGGAAGCAGCGATGCGAGAGACGAGGGCGGAGTTGTTTGACAACCGAAAGAATGCGAGCGAAGGAAAGTTTTCTTCTGCGAAGAAGAGAGCGAATCCCATACAAAATGATCTTAAGGGTCAAGATAGTAAGGGTGTATGGTGGATGCCTTGGCACTGGAACCGAAGAAGGACGTGGTTACCTGCGAAAAGCCCGGTCGAGCTGGATACAAGCATTGACGCCGGGATGTCCGAATGGGGGAACCCACTGCGTAAGCAGTAT
>NZ_JQKG01000039.1 GCF_000745915.1 Deinococcus misasensis DSM 22328 | reverse complement strand
AGTTGAGGGTGACGGACCAGTTGCCGTTGGTGTAAGAGATGCTGATGATGCCAAGGTTGCCTTTGATGGCGACATTTTTATCGGACATGGTTTTATCGGACATGGTTCACCTCCTGTTTGATGGATTGAAAATCGGTGAGTGTCACTTGATGGATGGACAGGCTGTCTTGCAGCTTGATGTATTTCACTTCAGTCCTCCAGACCCATGATTTTGCCGTCGCTGATTCTCTTGACGCGCAGAATGCCCACTCGGGTCAAAAATTTGAAGATGCGGGTTTTGAAGATGTACGGTGTGGGTTCCATTTATTCTCCTTGGGCGACCATGCTGGGCACCTGAACGTTCCATGCAACCCGGATGGCACCGATGCAGAAGCTGAATTTGATGGGCTTTTGGATGAATTTGATTTGCTTCATGGGTCCTCCTTCCTTCTTGTTCCTGCTTGTTTGTTCTTGCTCTCTCGTTTGTTGATATCAGCATACGGATCTGTTTTCACAAGACCATTTCTCTGCATGTTCTGCTGGCATTCAAGTCAAATAGATTTTGAACCCAATTCAAAAAAGTGAAAAAAACAAAGCCCGAGCGGTCTCGGGCTTCGGACAGAAATGGGGAAGGGTTCAGGAAACAGCGCGCACAGGCCGGGCAGAGAGGCCCAGTCCGCGCATGGGGGCCTGACACAGGACGCTTTGCATGTTCTGCGAGGTGCCTGCCAGAATCGAGTCGCCCAGCCGGGGGTCCATGCCCACCCGTTTCATCACTTCGAACATCAGGCGGGTGTCCTGACGGTCCAGAGCCAACTGAATCAGGTTCTCTTCAAAGTAGCCTCGGAGCTCTTCACTGAATGGGCTGACCGACTGGGGAAAGAATGGCCCTCCGTACAGTTGAACGCTGCGCTCCAAGTCTCCCACCTTCAGGGCCTGTTCGAGGTCCAGAGCGTCCACCCTGACGGGGGTGCGAAGTTCGTAGCGCTGAAAGACCGTCTGGATGTCGAAGCCCAGATTTCTGGCCCGTTGCACCAGATTGCTGAGGGCACTGCCCGAGACCTCCTCGCCAAAGAGGGCATTTTCAACGAGGTCCCGTGCGGCGTCTCCCTGACAACTGGCCAGAAAGACCACCAGTTCCAGAGGACGGGATTGCTTGATGATTCTGTGGTTCACAGTGAGGCGGCCAAGGGTTTGCAAAGGGATGGGTGGGGTTTCTGTCATGGAATGTACCTCGGGTTCAGGCAGGAATGGGGGGTGAATGTGCGGTGAATCCTGCAGGTGTTTCCATTGATGCATGTGGGGGGTCAAGGGGAGGGTTCCAAAAAGTTGGTGACCTGTTGGTAACCCCCCTTGATGTGTACTGATTGCATCGCGGTTGCGGAGGTCTCTCAGGAGCATCCTGGGCCTGCCGCTCAAGGAGGTTTCTTTTGGTGTTGACGAACGATGCAGAAGTGATTGCCGAATCCCTGCGGATGCAACGCACCGATCTGGCGTTGGCGGTGCAGGGGGTGGCGTGCAGTTACCGGCCTCTGATGGGCAAGCACCATCCGGTTTTGAAAGACGTGTCTTTGCATGTGGACCGTGGAGCCATTTGCGGAATTGTGGGGGCCAACGGGGCCGGAAAAACCACGTTCCTGCGGATGCTGGCCGGTCTGATTCGCCCAGAGCAAGGAGAATTGAAGGTGCTGGGTCTGGACCCCTGCAAGGACCGGGCAGCATTGATGGCCCGCAGTGGGGTGCTCTTGAGTGGCAAACGCAACTTTCCAGACCGCTGGACGGTGCGAGAGGTGCTGGAGTACAGCGCGCTGCTGTATCAGGGTCGCAGGGGCATCTCGGAGGTGGCAGACACTTTTCTGCTGTCCGACAAACTGAACTTGCAGGTCGCAGAGCTTTCTCTGGGAAACCGACAGAGGCTTTCTCTGGCTTCCATCTTCGTGCATGACCCGGAGATTGCCCTGCTGGATGAACCCACGCTGGGTCTGGATTCCGAGAGCATCGACCGGATGCTGGCTTTCCTGGCCTTGCGTTCCAGAGAGGGAAAAACCACCATTGTCACCTCCCACGACCATGGGGTGCTCGGGCGCATGGTGACCGAGGTGGTGCTGCTGCGAAACGGCATGCTGGTGCCTTATCACCCCGAGGAGCACCGTCAGGGCTGGATTCGCCTGACCCTGGACCGCCTGCCCGATGTGGCTTTGCCGGATGGGGTGTTGCAAGACGGCACCCACCTGAGGCTCCCCAACCGGGTGCGCTTGCTGGCCGAGGTGTTTGACCGCCTCGGGGCCGCAGACATCAACATCATCGACATGCGGCGGGAAAACCAGCTGGAATCCCTGATGAAAAAAGAGGAGGTGCAGGGTGCTGCAAGGCTTTAAAATTGCCGGTTTCAAAGTGCGTGCCGACCTCAAAGAGCAGCGCAGGTACCCCTTGCAGATGGTTTTTGGACTGCTCACCACCGGAGTGGTGCTGTGGGGACTGGGCCTCGGGGCCGCCAAAACCAGTGGGAACGCGGCTTCGCTGGCCACCCTCTCGATGTTCATTGCCACAGCAGGGGTTGCGGTGTTCTACATGGTGCCCAGAGCGCTTGGCTCTGGCGAGGACCATCCACCCGAGGAAATCATGCTGTTCCCTTACCGTCTGGGCAGTTTGCTGATGACCCTCAGCCTGACCCTAGGGGCACAACTGGCGCTGGGTTTTGGGGGGATGTACGTGCTGATGGCCTTCCTGACCCGCAACTTGAGTTTCCCCATCGAACTGATTTTTGGGGCTCTGGGACTGGCGGTGGTCAGTGTGCTGGGTCTGGGGATGCTGATGTTCGCCCTGAAGATGGTTTTGCGCAAGGTGCAGAACATCTCCACACTGGTGCAGCTCGGGTTGTTCGGGGTGGCTTTTGCGCCCGTCCAGCAGTTTGGACCGTGGGTGGATGCCTTGCCTCTGGTGGGCGTGATCCACTGGCTCCACAACCCCACATGGTTGGGTGCAGGATGGATTGCATTTTATGGATTGATCTGGCTTCTGGTGGGTCTTGTGGCCGTCCAAATTGCAGAACACACAGTGATGAAAAGGGGGATTGCAGCCCATGCATGATGCGTTGAACGTTCAAGGATTGAGAAAGAGTTACGGTGGCAGAGAAATTCTCAAAGGACTGGATTTCCGTTTGCCTCAGGGGGCCATGGGGCTTTACCTCGGGCCGAACGGAGCAGGGAAAACCAGCACCTTCCGGTTGCTCTCGGGTCTGGAACACCCCGAGGGTGGGCAGATTCAGGTGTTCGGGCAACCCAGAGGGGACCACAGCAAACGCCTGATCGGGGTCACGCTGGAAGAACCACGTTTTTACCCTTGGCTGACTGGCCGGGAAACCTTGGAGATCGTGGGCCACTACCGTCAGGTGGAAAACCCCCGCAAGTGGGCCGTGGATGCGCTGGAACGGGTGGGCCTCGGGCATGCCATGAACCGGCCTTCCAAAGGGTACTCGCTGGGGATGCGCCAGAGGCTGTACCTCGCTTCGCAACTGTTTCCAGAGGTGAAACTCTTGCTGCTGGACGAGCCCACCAACGGGCTGGATCTGGAGGGGCGTGAGCAACTCTGGGCAGTCCTCAAGACCCTCACCGCTGAAGGGGTTTCGATGCTGGTTTCCACCCACCAGGTGCTGGAGGCCGAACGTTACGCCGAACATCTGGTGGTGATTCACGCCGGACAGATCGCCTATCAGGGCTCTTATGCCCAGCTGGCTTCCAGCCGCCGTCTGGTGGTGGAGGTGGACGACCCCGAGCGTGCCCGCAATGTCCTCAACCTGCATGGCCTGCAATCTGCCCCTGCCCGTGACAGCCGTGCCGTGGTGGTGGATGTGCACATCAAAGAAACCCGTCAGGTGCAAGGGATTCTGGAACAACAGAACCTGACCGTCCTGAGCAGCCGTCCTGAGGACCTTGAAGAACTGTACTGGAGGATCAAAGATGCTGGCAGCAGAGTTGCTTAAACTGAAACGCAATCCAATGGGTCTGGGTCTGGCCGTGGCCGGTTTGTCTTTGCCTGTGCTGGTCTACGCCGCCAACCAGATGAACCCCAACATGCAAGTGCAGGCCAATGGAGAAGCTTACCTGCTCCCTGCCCACGCGGTTCTGGCCCTGCTCACCCCTTACCTGCTGGCTCTGGAAACCCAGCAAGCCACCGCCAAGTGGATCCTGACCACCCCCACCTCTGCCCTGAAGGTGCTCTTTGAGAAAATCATGGTGATTTTGCTGGTGGTGGTGCTCAGCCTCGGGGTGTCCTTCGCTCTGGGCAACCTGCCCGAGAACGGTGCTGCTTTCGGTGCAGGACTGGCCGGGATTTTCAGCAGCCTTGGCACGCTGGTGCTCCTGACCGCCCTGACCCGCAATTTCGCTCTGGTGCTGGTGGTGGGTTTTGCGTGGATGCAGATCGTTCCGCGTGTCGTGGCGGCTTTGCCCGAGAACATCCAGCCGATTCTGGCTGCGGGCCTGCCCGGCATGGGCATCACCCACTTTGGCAGCGACCCCGAGCACCTGTGGATTCGCACAGGCATGACCCTGCTGATCTGGGTTCTGGCCCTCGTGCTCTGGAAAAAACGGGGCATCACCTTATGAGCCCCCGAACCATGAAACCCCTCAGGGCTGCTCTGGCGTTGCTGGGCTTGCTGGGAAGCACAGGTCTGGCCTTCTCCTGCAAAGAACTGGAGACCGCCCAGAAAAAGCTGAAATCCTCCCCTTTTACCCTGTACCGCGAAGCCACCCTGTACGTGGATGACACCGTGGCTTACCGCGAAGCGTCCCGCCTCGACTTCAAAAACGGCAAGGTGCAGGTCAAGACCCTCAAAAAAGAGGAAAGCAAGACCGCCAGTGTGAAGTACAACCCAGACAGTCCACTGCCCGAGTTTTCCTGCGCCAGCTTCGTTCAGGACAGCAAACGCATCCTCAACACCGAAGGCATCAAAGAGCTGGAAGGGGGCAAACGTGAAATCGAATTTGCCCTGAAAGAAGGTCGCCTTTTCCCAGCACAGGTGATCGAAAGCGGCAAGGTGGGCATCCTGTTCTTCAAGAAAAACATCCGTTTTGAAGTGAAATACCGTCAGGACTGAGCCCCAGTCAACCCGTACTCAAACCGTCGGTTTGCAGACCAGAGCGAAATGTCTCTGGTCTCTTTTTGTCTTTGGGGGTCCAACCTTTATCCTGTCGGTATGCGCGTCTTCCGTGAACGTATTCCTGTGACCGTGATTGGTGGCTTTCTGGGGGCCGGAAAAACCACACTGGTCAATCAACTCATCCGCCAGAACCCTTACAAACTGGGGGTGATCGTCAATGAGTTCGGTTCTCTGGGCATCGATGGTGCCCTGATCGAAAACCTCCCCGAGGATGACATCACTGAACTGACTGCCGGTTGCCTGTGCTGCACCGGGCGCAACGACCTGATCGAGGCTCTGGTGAAACTGGTGTCCCGCCCGCAACGCCCCGAGTATGTTTTGATTGAGCTCTCGGGTCTGGCCGATCCGGTCCCGGTCATGCAAACCCTGCTGGACCCTCAGGTGCGGGCGATTTTTGAGTTGGACGGTCTGGTGACGGTGCTGGACGCCCGGAATTTTTACGCCACCCTCGAACAGAACCCCGAGATGGCCTTGCAACTGGCCTATGCCAGCACCATCGTGATCAACAAATCCGATCTGGCCGATCAGGAGCTGTTGGCCCTTGTGGAAGACACCTCCAGCAAACTGGCCCCTCTGGCCAAAACCATCAGAACCCACCACAGCGAAGTGGATTCCAGAGATGTGCTGAACCAGAAGCACTTCTCTGCGGACCTCAAAGAAGATGTGCTGGAAACCACCCACGAGCACACCAGAGGGGTCAAAAGCTTTGTCTTGAAGCACGATCAACCTCTGGACATGATCCGCTGGCATTACTTCCTGCAAAAATTCATTCTGGAACGTCCCGGTCATGTTTTGCGTGTCAAAGGCTTTCTGGCTTTCAAGGACATCCCTGAGCAGGTGCTCTTTCAGGCGGTCCGTGACATTTTCAGTGCCGAGGCCCAGACCGAACTTCACTCGGGCACCTCCAGACTGGTGGTGATTGGTCGGGATCTGGACCATGCCCTGTATCAGGCGGCCTTTACAGAATGCTCTGGGGAACCCACCACCGCCTGAGATGGCAAGGTGGCCTACAGCGTTTTTTTGCTGATGGGCACAACATGATGAAGGGACACTGAAAGAAAACTGTCAGCATTCTTTCGTTACAATGTGCCATCCAGACCAATCCACCCTCGTGGAGTTGTGTTCGGGATGGCGGCAGCAAACCCTTTTGGCCCCATCATCCCTGTGTTCAAGGAGTCCCTTTCGTGTTGCCCACCCTGATTGAAGTTGTTGCCGAAACCCCCATGGACGTCAGAGCGGCCCAGAGCAGCGGGGCCACCCAGATTTTGCTGGTCCGTCAACTTCTGGAAGGCAGCACCAGCACCGACACCAAAACCATTGAAGCTTGCCTTGAGCAGGCCAAAATTCCCATTTCCGTGCTGGTCAAGCCAGACACCGGAGATTACTGCTACGAAGAAGCCCGCCGAACCCGCACCCTCAAGATTCTGGAGGTGTACTGGAAACGGGGCATCCGCAACATCACTTTCGGTGCCGAGCATGACGGTGTTTTTGACTGGGATTTGCTGGAAGAAGCCATCCACTGTGGTTTCACCGTCAACATCAATCAGGCGTTTGATCTGGTGCGCAATCCTGTGGGCACCTACCAGAAACTGGTGCAATACCCCAAAGTGTTGCAGGTGACCACCTCTGGCCGGCCCTGGAGCACCCCCGATGGGGATGTGCCTCTGGAGCATCTGATTCCCCACACCAGCCCTCACCTTCCTGTTCTGGTGGACACCACAGGTTACACCGAAGACCGCATGGTGGCTTTGCTCAACTCGGGTGTGCATGGCGTGCATCTGGGCAGAGGTGTCCGTGATGCGCAAGGCAAACTCAATTACGGCAGTCTGGACCGCTGGGTCAACGTGTGCCAGAACCGCAACAAACGCACCCGAACTTTTTGAGCTGAACTTCAAGAACGGGCCAGAGGAAACTCTGGCCTGCTTTTTGTTCTGTTTTTTCAGCCATGCAGCAAGGTGTTCACTTCACTGGCAGGGGAAGGGGCATGCTGCATCACCCATCTTGCAGCTCCGTCCCAGTCGTAGACCACGCGGCGAAAATCGGTGAGCCAGCGACCTTGATGCTGTTCCAGCAAGGTCCAGCGGGCTCTGGGGTCTCCGTCCACCTGATGGCTCACTGCACCTGCATTGACGATCAGGTGGTCGTCCAGTCGGGTCATGCCTTCCCGGTGGGTGTGCCCGCAAAGCACCACCCGAGCAGACACCCCTGCCAGATGTTCCCGCAGTTCCTGAAACCCGTTGGCCCGGTAAGGCCCTTTTTGCCATGACCAGAGCAGGTGACCGGAGTGGCTTTTCAGGTCACCGTGACACATCAGCACTTCACCGTTCAGAACACTGGTGCTCAGGGGCAGGGTGGTCAGGTGGGAAACGGCCTCCTCTGGCAACTGCTCCCGAATCCATTTCAGGAGGGGTTGATGCGAGGTGATCCACGGGTCGGTGTTTCCCTGCACCTCTACGGCCCCGATTTCTTGCTGAAGCGCATAGGCTTTTTGAGGGTTGGCCCGGCCATACACTTGATCCCCTAGGTTCACAATCAGGTCCGGACTCTGGTTTTGAATGTCTTTCCATATGGATTCAAGGGCAAAAGCATTTCCATGCACGTCACCGATCACTGCAATACGCATGGGTTGATTTTACAAAATTCGTTGTCAATGTCAGATGCCGAAATAGGCCAGAAGTGCAGGGGCTTTCAGTTTTGTTTGTACAAGTTGCTAACAAAAATGACAGTGACTTTGCAGATGGTTTAGGATATGTGTGGGTTTTCACAAATGAATCTGTGTGAAATACCCAACAAGGAGATGTTTATCGATGAAAAAAATTGTGAAGTATGGTGTATTGACCCTTCCGCTGATGGCCCTTGCTTCTTGCGCCACCACCCAGATGCCAGATCCACTGCAAAGTTACAAGAATCAAAAGCTCACCTGGTATCAATGTGACACCAGCGTGGTGCCTTATGCAGATCTGGACGAGAGTGGACGTGCAGAGTGTGCCGATGTCAAGGTGCCTCTGGATTACCACAATCCCGCTCTGGGCAACGGCACTGTGGCGGTCATGCGCTACAAAGCAGGAAAGCCTGCCGAACGCAAAGGGGCCATTTTCTTCAATCCGGGTGGACCTGGAGGAGATGGGCATTATCTCGGCGCTTTGTTCGGCTTCCTGTGGTCCAATGGCAACCCCAACACCACCATGGGCGCAAAATTGAAACAACTGTCGGATGAATACGATCTGGTGGGGTTCTCACCCCGTGGAACAGGCTCCAGTTTCCGCACGGCCTGCGGCACCAATGAGTTGTTGGGTTTCACGGCATATCCCTCAGAAGACCGTTCTCCTGAGAACCTGGCTTCCATGCAGCGCAATGCCAAAATCATTGCGAATGCTTGCAGCAAAACACCCACCAATGCCTACATCAACACGGACAACACCGCCAGAGACATGGACCTGATCCGTGGCCTGATGAAGGACCAGAAACTCAATTACATCGGTTACTCTTATGGCACCTGGTTGGGGGCGTGGTACACCAAACTGTTCCCCGAGCGGGCAGGCAAAATTTTGCTGGACAGCAACATGGCACTCGACAAATCCATGGACGACGCTTTTGGCATGCAACCCATGAGCTTTGAGCGTCACTTCAGAGACGTGGTTCTGGGCTATGCTGCCCGGCACAACGATGTGTATGGTCTGGGCACCACCAAAGAAGAGGCTTACGCCAAATACAAGGCCCTCCCTGCAAGTCTCAAAAATGCCCTCAACAACACCGGCATGATCAACAACATGTACTACGCAGAGGGCATCGTGCGGATTCCCGTGGGATTGGTGGCTGCTCTGGGGGTTCATGACATCATCAAACAGGGCAAAGACGGTTTTGAGGTTCTGGATGCGATTGCCAGTTATCCTTTTTTCAAAAACCCTGAGATGAACAACATGGCCATTTCAAATGCTTATGATCTGGCGTTCTCTCACCTGAATTATGCGTCCCGTGCTCCCTCCACTGCAGAACTTGGTTCTTCACAAGCTGTTTTTGCTGCTGTGATGTGTGGGGATACACCCTCCATTTACAACAGCTACCAGCAGTATGTGGATGTTTCCAACCAGGAAGCCAAAGATTACCCGCTGCTTGGTGGAGATGCCACAGCCTTCTGCTATTTTTATGGACATCCCCGGGCCAACAAACCCGCCACGCCCAGTGCCCAGAAGATGCCGCCCATCATGATGCTGCAAAGTGAGTACGATCCGCCCACGGCCCGTGAAGGTGCCCTGAGTGGTTTCAAATCCTTGCCCAATGCCCACATGGTGTTTGTGGACAACGATGCCACACACGGTTTGTTCCCTTACGGAACCGAGTGTGTGGACCTTCCGGTGTTGAATTACTTCCTGCATGGCACCCTGCCTGCCAAAAATTTCAGTGTGTGTGAAGCCAAACCCCTTCCTGCTTTGAAGGCTTTCTGGGGCACGGAAGAACTGGTTCCTGCGGAACTTTCAGCATTCGAAGTGGGCCAGAATTATGACCAGAACAGTCCTGTTCCCAGCCAGGTCAGCAAACAGGGCTTGCCCTACAGTTTGAATGTGTACAAAGACCCTGCAGTGGCTGAAAAAGTGCTGGTTGAAATCCGTAAAATTTTGCACAACAATGCCCTGCCTGTGGGCCAGCAGATGTTTCGCAACAAGAAACAGTGATCGAGAGGGGCATCTGTCCATTTGGTCAAGGTGAAGGATTGTCCGGAGATCAAGGGGTTTTGGTGTGGTGAAGGTCTGAATCCAACAGATGGATGTTGAAATGAGGGCACCTGCATGCAGGTGCCCTCAAAATGTTGGGGATGGTCCACCCCTGACATCCGCAGCAACAGGCAAAGGATCAGACCAGGCTTCTGGCACAAAGTGCGCTGCAACAAAAAAGACAGGCACGAAGCCTGTCCTGAGGGTACAAAAAGCTCAAACGCCGAAGTGGGCTTTGGCTTTGTCGATGAAGGACTCTTCACCGCCGGGAACGTCTTCCTCGGGGAAGATGGCGTTCACGGGGCAGGCGGGCACGCAAGCGCCGCAGTCGATGCACTCGTCGGGGTGAATGAGGAATTGATCTCCGGCGTCGTAGATGCATTCCACAGGGCACACTTCGGTGCAGGCCTGGTCTTTGGTTCCGATGCAGGGACTAACGATGATGTGAGGCATTCTTCCACTCCTTCCTTAGGTGGGCCTAAGGTCAATATGCAAACATTATGGAGACTAATGGTCAGGGTTTCAAGTGTAGAGGTATACAAATTTGCGCTTCCAGAGAATAAAACTGACTGATCCACTCGGGATTAAAAAAGTGAAAAAACATCCATTTCTTGTGATTTTAGATCTGATTTTGCAAGACCACCTTTGATCCTCGCAAGGTCTGGGACAAGGCTTTTGAAAGTCTTTCAGAAATGTTGACCTGTTTTTTCATTGGACCGGATGCAAAAAACTCTTTTTTTCAGGGGCTTGGGTAAAATGAAGTCACCCCAACAAGGAGCAACCATGGCAGAGACCCCGCTGTACCTGAATCCTGACCTCGACTTGAACAAGCGTTTGCAAGACCTGCTGGGCAGACTCACCATCCGCGAAAAAATCTCACAGCTCTGGCATGAAGCGCCGGGCATTCCCAAACTGAACATCCCGGCCTACAACTCCTGGAGTGAAGGCCTGCACGGGGTCGCCAGAAACGGACGGGCCACGGTGTTTCCGCAAGCCATCGGCATGGCAGCCACCTGGAACCCCAACCTGATTCAAAAAATTGCCGATGCCATCAGCACCGAAGCTCGGGCCAAATACCACACCGCCCTGAGAAAAAACGGCAAAACCGACATCTATCAGGGCCTCAACCTGTGGTCTCCCAACATCAACATCTTCCGCGACCCGAGGTGGGGCCGGGGTCAGGAAACCTGGGGCGAAGATCCCTTCCTGACCGGCACACTTGCAAGCGCTTTCGTCAGGGGTTTGCAGGGCGATGACCCCGTTTACCTGAAAACCGCTGCCTGTGCCAAACACTATGCGGTGCACTCTGGGCCAGAGAAGTTGCGTCACGGTTTTGATGCGCAGGCCAGCCTGAAAGACCTGCATGAAACCTACCTGCCCGCTTTCAAGGCTCTGGTGCAAAATGCGCAGGTGGAGGCCGTGATGGGGGCCTACAACCGGGTCAATGGCGATCCTGCCTGTGCCCACCCTTACCTGATCGACAAGGTGTTGCGTGAAGATTGGGGCTTCAAAGGGCATATGGTTTCAGACTGCTGGGCCATTTCGGATTTTGATGGTCCCCATGCCTACACCCCCAACCCCACCGAAAGCGCAGCCAGAGCCCTGAAAGCCGGATGCGATCTGGAGTGCGGTTGCCGTTACGCCCACCTGCTGGAGGCTTTTGAGCAGGGCATGATCACCGAAGAGGACATCGACCGTGCCCTGACCCGCGTCTACACCACCCGCTTCAAACTCGGGATGTTTGATCCCCCAGAGCGGGTGCCTTACGCCAACATCCCTGAAGAGGTGGTGGCCTGCGATGCCCACGCCGAATTGGCTTATCAGGCTGCTATAGAATCGGTGGTGTTGCTGTGCAACAAAAACAACATCCTGCCCATCCGTTCGGACCTCAAGAGCCTGTTCATTCTGGGACCCACCACGGCCAGTGTGGAGGTGTTGCTCGGGAATTATTACGGCATGAATTCCCGCCTGACCACCCTCTTGGAAGGTCTGGTCGGACGCATCCCCGAGGGGGTCCGCACCGAGTACCGCACCGCCACCCACGTCTTGCACGAAAGCCAGGCCCACTCCAAGTGGATGTACCAATCCGCTGCCTCCCACGATCTGGTGATCGCCTGCATGGGCATCACCCCCCACATGGAAGGGGAAGAAGGCGAATCCATCGACTCTGCCGAAAACGGCGACCGCACCCGCATTGAGCTTCCCGAAGTGCAGCTTCAGGCTTTGCGCCAACTGTCCGAAGCAGGGGCTAAAACCGTGCTGGTCCTGACCGGAGGTTCTGCGGTCGCTCTGGAAGAGGTGGCCGATCTGGTGGACGCCATCGTGTTCGTGTGGTATCCCGGTCAGGAGGGGGGCCGTGCAGTGGCCGATGTGCTTTTTGGCGATGTTGCACCTTCTGGCAAATTGCCTGTGACGTTTCCCAAAAGCACCGAAGACCTGCCCCCTTTTGAGGATTACAGCTTGAAAGGCCGCACCTACCGCTACAGCGAAAAAGAGCCGCTGTTTCCTTTCGGGTTTGGTTTGACTTATGGGAAAGTGGAATGCACCAACCTTCAGGTGCCAAGAGAGGCCCTGCCAAACCAGCCTTTGCACATCAGCGTGAACATCAAAAATGCAGGCCCCAGAGACGTGCAGGAAGTGGTGCAGGTATACGTGAAGCATCTGAATCAACCTCTGGCCCCCTTGCAGCAACTGGTGGCTTTCCAGAAATGCACGGTGCCTGCCCAATCCGAAACCACCCTCACGTTTGAGCTGGATGCAGACCGCCTGACCTTGATCGGGGAAGACGGGAAACCCTTCTGGCCAGAGGGCACCCTCGAACTGACGGTGGGAACCTGCTCTCCGACTCAAAGGGGATTGGACCTTGGGGCTGCACCTCCTCTGACGGCAACGGTCCATCTGCACTGACATCCACTCCCTGAAGCATTTCCTCAAACCGTCTCTTTGTTTTCCAGCACCCTTTTTGATCTTCAGAAAGGGTGCGGATTTGTTTTTGGACCACTTTCTTTTGGTTCTCTGGGTCACCTTCTTTGCAAAACAGCGAGGCAACACACACTCGAAAAGTTCATGGGTCCTTAAGGTGTTGCTCGTGGGACCAAACAGATCTGCACAGGGCAAAAACGCTCTGGTGCAACAGCTTATTTTTGTTCCCAGATTTCTTGAAAAAGAGGGTAAACACATGCGTCAATGGATTTTGGGACTCACCCTGCTCAGTTCTGTGGCCTTTGCCAGCAGCCCGGCCACCCAGCCCAGCGCTCAGGCCAACACCCGCCCCTGCATTGCCGATCTGGTCAGCACCCTGCCCCAGTTCAGCACCCTGAAAGTGGCCCTCACCGAAGCCGGTCTGGTGGATGTCTTCAAAGACAAGAAAGCCCGATACACCGTCTTTGCCCCCACCAACGATGCCTTTGCCAAAGTGCCCAAAGAAACCCTCGACACCCTGCTGGGCAACAAAGAACTGCTCACCAAAGTGTTGACCTACCACGTGGTCAAAGGGGCCATCACCTCTCCCAGCGTGGTTCGCCAGAAAAATGGCCTTTTGACCCTGCAAGGTGAAAAAATTCAGGTGACGGTCGGCAGCGATGTGCTGCTGGATGAAGCCAAACTGCTGCAAGCCGATGTGCGCGCCTGCAACGGTGTGGTGCACGTGATCGATTCTGTGCTGGTGCCCATGGAAGTCATGGAAGCCCTGAACGAGCCTGCCCCCGGCATGGGTGCCACCGCACCTGTGGCCCCTGCTCCCGAGTGCAAAGACATCGTGGACATTGCTGCGGGCAACCCTGCTTTCAGCACCCTCGTGACCGCTGTGAAAGCCGCTGGACTGGTGGACACCCTCAAGAGCGCTGGTCCCTTCACCGTGTTCGCACCCACCAATGACGCTTTTGCCAAAATCCCTGCGGACACCCTGAATGGTCTGCTGGCAGACAAGCCTGCCCTGACCCGCGTCCTGACCTACCACGTGGTGGCTGGCAAAGCCATGGCTGCCGATGTGGTCAAACTGACCGAAGTGAAAATGGTCTCTGGAGACACCGCCAGAGTGATGGTGATGGACGGCAAAGTGATGCTGGACAACGCCAACGTGATCCAGACCGACATTCAAGCTTGCAACGGCGTGATCCACGTGCTGGACAGCGTGGTTCTGCCCCCCCATGTGATCTGAAAACGCCTGCATCAACTTCCTCCACGAAAGCAAAAGCACCCCGATTTCTCGGGGTGCTTTTGCTGTTGCATTCCTAAAAATCAAACAGGCCGTCCAGCCATCATGAACGACGCGGTCATGCCTCCATCCACGGGCAAAATTACGCCGGTGATGAAAGAGGCTGCCCCAGAGGCCAGAAAATGCACCACGTTTGCCACTTCATCAGGCGTCCCGAGTCGCCTTAAAGCGTGCAGGTCTTCCCAATCTTTGCGGGTGGATGCTGGACTGGGACTGCTGGCAATGGCCTCAAGGACCGCTTCGGTGGCGATGGCTCCGGGGGCCACGGCATTCACACGGATGCCTCTGGGGGCAAAATCCAAGGCCATGCTGCGGGTCAAATTCACCAGAGCCCCTTTTGAGGTGTTGTAGGCTGCGTTGTTTTGTTCGGCAAACAGCCCTTGCACGCTGGCGACGTTCACAATGGAGCTTCCTTCAGGCATCTTGGGCAAGAAATGCTGGACCAGACGCACAGGAGCAATGGCATTGACCTCCATCACCTTGCGGAAGAGGTCAAGGTCCACCTCTGCTGCACTGCCCGGCTGGCTGGTGGCTGCATTGTTCACCAGCACATGCAGGTTTTCCCCTATCGCCTCATCCAGATGATCCAGGGTATGGACATCCAGCAAATCCCCATGCACCCCCACCGCCCCGAGGGATTCTGCCACTTGCAAGACCTCTGGCAATAGGTCCAGCATGATCACTTTTTCTCCGTCCTGAACAAAACGCCTGGCAATGGCCAGCCCAATTCCACGGGCGGCTCCGGTCACAAGAAGGGTTCGCATGGTTTCACGCTAACAAATTTGCAGGCCTTCAACCATGAAACAAGATCTTTGTTGTCATCACTGACACGGTCTTGACTTTTGGTTAGACTGAAATTGCGATGAAAAACCATTTGCATCCATTGACCCAATATGCACACAATATCAGGATGGGCATCCGGATTTTGCAGTTTATTTTTATTGGCCTTGCCTTGCTTCTGATCAAAGATCTTTTGTCTGATCCACTGCAGATGCTGGCGGTGTTCTGTGTGGGCCTGATGTTCATTGCCATTGCCGAAATCACCCGCAAATGGATTGGTTTGTGCGAAATGCATGCCCTCAGGTTCTCGGCACCAGAAGCAATGCAAAAAGTGGGAAACAGCATGCGTTATGGACTGTTCAGCATGCTGACCTTGCAAACCCTCTGGTGGCTCTTGTATCCCACACAGGTTCGAGATCAGATGACTTGGGGAAGCTTTTTTGTGTTTCCTCTGCCTGCCAACTGGGGGGTGTTCGAACTGGTGACCGGGGTGGCCTCACTGCTGCTGTGGTTGGCTCTGGAACGCTGGACCTGTGCCATGCAGCAACGCTTGAAAGGCGACGCTTCTGCACGCATGCTCCAAACCACTTTCGGGTTTGTGGCTGTGGTGGTGGGCATTTTGCAGATCCAATACATCCTTCACCTGTTGTTGTTGCCGTTCATGCCGGCCCCAGAGCAATGGACCGGATACCTGCAATTGGGGCTTCATGCTGGATATGCCGTGTTTCTGACCTGTTTTCTGGGTTGGGTCAGGGGCTTTTTGCAGCACATGACTGCCCTGAGCACTTTGCGTGCAGCTCAAGCTGTGCCCGCACCACAGGGATGAACAGGTTCACTCAAAGCTCTGGTTGATTTGAAAGCCATCCTGTGCAGGAGGGGTTTTCTTGCGGTCTTTGGCTGTTCCCAACCGTGCCCCCAAGAAACTGCCCAGCAGATCGAACCACCAGTCGTCCATGCCAGCCATGCGCATGGGCACAAAAGCTTGATGGATTTCATCAAAAGCCCCATACCACGCCCCGAGCACCCAGGCTGCAGTCCAGTTCCGGGTGGCTTTTCCGAGCAAAAAGCCCAGCACCAGATAGGTCAGGGTATGGGCGACCTTGTCCCATGGGGGAGGCAGCCCCACACTGGCCCCTGTCTGTGCAGAGAAGGCAAAAACGATTCCCATGTAGACCACACTGAGGACCCACCATCCCACCCTCATTCGTGCTCCACCAGTTCGATCAGGGTGCCCTGACCCCATTTGGGGTGCAAGAAAATCACTCTGGAGCCTGCCCGACCTGGACGGGGAGCTTCACCAATGAAGCGGGCTTCCTGGGTCTTCAATTCCGCAATTTTGGCTTCCAGATCGGGCACACGGAAAGCCATGTGGTGCAGTCCCGGCCCTTTCTTGTCCAGAAAAACCTGAATGGGACTGTCTGCTCGGGTGGGGGAAAGCAGTTCAATGAGCACACCGCCCACCTCAAAGACCCGCACCTTGACCCCCTGAGATTCCACCTCTTCATCGGCCTCAATGGGATGCAGGCCCATGGCCTGATAGGGTTTGGACCCCTCATCCAGATCCAGAGTGGCAATGGCCACATGGTCCAATTTGAGTCCTTCGGTCCAGTTGTTCAATTCACCACCCATGCCACACCTCTCGGGTTTGTCACACTTGCTTGGAATTCTGGCTGCTTGTTGGGCGCCACTGCATCTACACGATACAGCGCAGACCCTGCCACCATCCAGAAATAACCATCCAGATCAAACGTCACATCCCGCACATCCGACACAGAGCGAATCACATCACTGCCATCATCGCAGTTCGGGTTGGCATCCAGCAAGCAAGCGGTGCCTCTGGAAGACGAAAAGGCCAGCAACTGGTTTTGCTTGCGAAACAGGGCAGAAACAGGATAAGCCACCAGATCGGACAGTTCCAGTGTGGACAGGGTTTTGACGGTACCGATTTTGCTGCCATCGGAATACCGCAAGCTGTTTTGCCAGTATTCCAGACCGTTCAGGTTGCTGGGAAAAGTTTTGTTGCTGCTTTCCGGTTTGGTGGGGTTGAACAGGGACACCGCATTCAGTGTGAAGTCCCCGATGTTGTTTTTGGTGGCAAAAAACGCCTGAGATCCCGAGGCTGTGAAAAATTTGATGGGTGTCACCAGGTTGTTGACCAGTTGGATGGTGGTCCAGTTCTCTGGGGTGGCACTGTTCAGGTTGATGCCCCACAAATACTGGTTGACATCCGAATCGCCACACTGCCCGAGCACCAGAAGAAACCCATCGTTTGAACTGAGCACCGGTTTTTGCAGTTTGACGGGATTGCTGCAATTGGCCATCTTGAACACCCCATCGGTGCCAGTGCTCAGGGACCGGATTGCCCGAATGCCTGAGGGTTCTTTGCCATCGGCGACGTACACTTCGATGCGGTCTTCGTAGCCTGCGAAAATGTAGCTGCCAATGTCGGTGTTTTGCATTCCAGTGGCCACCCCAGAGCGGGGAATGCTGGTCAAAGCGGTCATCTCGTCACCGATCTGCCAGATTTTCAGGTTGACTTCTGTGGCAGCACTTTGTTCCTGAACCACCACTTTGAAAGGCACCTGTGGCTCACTGGTCCCTGTGCAGGCGGTGAGGGTCAGCAAAATCAAACTTCCTGCAAACAAACGGTGCATGTGTTTCCTCCTCAATGATCGGCAGGTGAATGGAAAAGTCCAGTTCAGAAAGGGCCTTTGATGCCCTCGGGGCTTCCGCGAAGGATGTCCCGGTAAGAGCTTTGCATCAGGTTGACCGCGAAACGGAAGGTGCCCTGATTGGGGGACCATTCCACCAGACTGGACCAGCAGCAACGGTTGTACACGAGCCTCAGGGTCGGCTGGAATTGCGGCCCGAGGTACTCTCCATTGACCCAGCGGTACTCTTGACTCAGCACACTGGCCGACAAGATCCATTGCGGCTCGTTGCCTTCACGTCCAAAGGTGGTCGTGAGGGTCAGGGGATTGAGGCGCAGCACATCGGTGCGCACTTTCGGATTGGAGGGGTCATCCCAACTGCCCGAGTAAGCCACGTCCCCTTGAATGCCCAGAAAATCGGCAGCCCACCACTGCCCACGCAAATAAGCGCTTTTCAGGTCGGTGTATTCGTGCTCAATGCCTTTGAGGTTCAGGGTTGCTTCTGCACTGAGTTCTGCGCCAGTCAGGCTCTGGCTGTAATTGGCGGTCAGGGTGGGTCTGGTGAAATAGCCCTGACGCATCAATTTGAAGGGACTGTCAAAGCTCAGGGTGAACTTGTCCACCTTGTAGGTGGCCTTCAGGTTCCCGGTCAGCTGTCTGTTGGGGTCTTCGCCAGTGTACAGGGAATGGGTGATGTTCCACTGTGAAGCCGCTCGGGTGAGGTCCAAGCTGCCCGAGAGTTGAGGGGTCTGGTAATTGTAGGTCTCTGAGAGTTTGATGCTGTAGGTGGCTGGACTGTAGTCCTCGCGGTTGGTTTGGAGCAAGGCAGCATCAAAGACCTCGATGGGACCCAGAAAGGTGTAAGAGCCGGTCAGGTTGACCGCCTGTTTCTTGTTGAGGTCGTACTCGAAGTTGGCGCTCAGGGAGTGGGCCCGGTCATTTGCCGTGAAACTGCCATCGATTCTGAGCGGATCAAAGCGGGCAGGGTTGTTTTTGGAGGGGTCTGGATTGCCGAAGTTGTACCCGGTGGCCACACTGAAATTCCAGCTGTTGTCGGTGAATTTGACTGTTCCACTCAGGGCTTCGGACTGCTGCTTGAAAAGGTTGTCCCGGTAATTGAGGGTGACCGTGAAAGGTTTGGGATTGTAGGTCAGGCTTGCAGAAGCAGTCTCTTGCTCGTCCCTTTTCTTCTCAAAATCCAACTTCTGGCTGGCCGAAACAGACATGTCAGGCAGGGGCTGCAGATTCACTGTGGTGCCCAGCGTGTGGGTTTTGCGGCGGAAAACTGGATCGAAATTGAAGGGGGTTTCGCCTTCAGAGTAGTAAAACGTGTAGTTGAGGTTCAAGCTGTTCCCGGTGGAAAAGGTCTGGCTGAAGTTGGCCGTAAAGTTCTGCTCCACCCCCCGTTCATCGGTGGAGAAATACTGCCCTGTGAAGGTCTGGTTGAGGTTCAGGTCTGCACCAGACCACGGTTTCCAGTTGTACCCGAGGGTGTGGCTGTACAGGGCACGGATGGCGGAGATCCGTTCTCCAGAGCGTCTGGCACTCGGGTTTCTGGGATTGGTTTCTGCTTCGTAGTAGCCCAGCACCAGACGGGGATCGTAAGTGACCCTGAAGATTTTGGTGGAATTGGGGTCCAGTTCAAACTCCGGAATTTTGCGCACCTGTCCCGGACGGGCCACCTGAGGGTTGGTGTCTCCATCAATGAGGCTGGAATACGTCAAACGGGCTTTGAAGGCAGGCCATTCCCCTTTGATTTCTCCATCCAGAGGGATGATGTTGAATTCACTCAGGTCGTTTCTGGAGGTTTTGAAGGTGTAATCCAGCCCGTTTTTGCTGGCCAGACCCGGCTGGTTCCCGCTGATGTTGACATCGAAACTCCAGTAAGCCCCCTGCTGACCCACAGGCTTGGGATCCATTTTGGCTTTCAGGATGCTGGTGTTGTTCAGCCCAAAAGGATTGTAAAGGCTGTGGTCCACACTGAAACCCACTGGCACATCCCGGTTCTGGTAGTAATCCAGAGCCAGGGTGCCAAAAGAGTTGGCATCAAACAGGTAAGGCAGGTCTGCGCCCACCGTCCAGCCATCAATGGGGCTCTGGCCCACATCCAGACGGGTGGGACGTTCTTTGTTCAGCATGAACACCAGAGCAGGCAAGTAAAACACCGGGGTGTCTGCAATCAGCACTTTCACGTCGTAAGCCACCAGACGGTTCCCCGGATAAATCCACATGGTTCCGGCAGTGAAGGCGTAATCGTTGGGGGTGCGTCCACAGCGTGCGCAGGGGGTGAAGTAACCCCCCTGCACCCCGATCTGGCCGGGAATCCGCTGGACGGTTTCCCCTTTGACCAGAATGTTCTGGGTGGTGATGAAAACATCTTCACCCTCCACCCCTTCAATTTCCAGGTTGACCTTCAGGTCTTCTCCAGCGAGGGTTTGCTCGGTGCTGCTGCCATCTGCATTTTTGTTCTGGGTGATGTAAAGCGCACGGCCCACCAGACGAAGTTCCCGGGCGGCTTTGTTGTACTCTACGCGGTTGGCCCGGATGGTGCTGTCATCGATTTTCAATTCCACCGGAGTGCCGGTCAGGATGATGTACTCCTGCACCACTCCGTCTTCCAGAGTGACATTGCGAAGTTCAAGCTGGGAAGCCTGAACAATTTCAATGGTGCGTGCCTGTGCCCAGCCCCACACCGCAAAAACCAGCGTGACAAAAACTTTGAACACCTTCATGTCGATGTTCTCACGTTAAAGGGCAACGGTGTCAGTTCCATGAGAGGGGAAGCATGGCCGTTAATGTTTTTTTCGTCTCTGGCTCAGGTTGTTGACCGGCCACCCGGTAGGAGCCTCTGGAAACCCCCGGATAGTAAAACCCGAGGATCTGGTCGGAAGAGTACCCCCTTTCGGCCATGTTTTTGGCTCCGTACTGGGAAAGCCCCACACCATGCCCAAAACCGCTGCCCGAGATGATCGCTCCTGCATCTGTGCTTTCGATGTTGACCCGTGTCGAATAAGCGCCCAGAGCGCGGACAATGCCTCCTGCTTCTGCACCTGAAAGTGAAAAAGCGGAGCCCGCTTCGGTCAGGATGCTGACTTGTGAGACCCGTCCGGAAGGGCTGTACCTGTCCACACGAAAACCACTGGCGGTGCCTTTGAAGCCATAGTTGCGGGCCACTCTGGTCAATTCGGCCCACGGAACATCAAGGGACCAGCTGCTTTTGGGACCCACCGAAAAGGGATCAGGCTGGGCCACCAGATAAGGCAGGTTGCTTCCCCAAACTTCAGCACTGCTGGCCGTGAAACCGCCATTGTCGCTGGAAAAAAAGGTCTTGGCGGGCCTCTGGTTGTAAGCAATGATCTGCTTGTAGGTCTGTGAAATGGCCGAATCCACCAGAGGATTCTCAGAAGACTGCCCTTTGTACACCTGGCACTGCTGGGTGGAGCACAGATCATAGAGCCCTTTGGGGTTGAGGCGCTCGATGGCATAGGTGCGGGCAATGATGGTCTGGGCTTTCAAGGCCTCCAGAGGCCAACTGGCTGGCATTTCGGCAGGGACCACACTGCGCAGGTAATCCTCGATGTTGAGGGTGTTCACGGCCATCAGGTTGCCGTTCTGGATGTAGATGCTCATGGCACCCCGGTAGCGGATGCTGTTCAGCAAGAGGCTCTGGGTTCCAGTGGTTTCCTGAAAATGCAGGGTGTCTCGCCCCGAGTCCTCACCGTTGATCAGGATGCGCCCACCCTTGAGTTCCAGATTCCACTGGACGGGTGTGCTGCTCTGGTACAGCACCGTGCCATCAAAACCCATCACGTAATGGGAAAAGGGCAAGAGCAGTTGGAGTTTGTTTTGCTGGGCAATCAGCACCCGGATTTGCACGTCCTGTGCGAAAGCCGTGCTGAACAGCAAAGCACAAAGGAAGACCAGAAAACGCATGTCCCTTCAGTTTAACCACAGGCGGACAGGTTTGCATGAAAAGGGGTAAGGCTTCACAGGGTAAGCGCAAAGTCACTGTCAGGCCATGCCAACACCAAGAGCCATCAGCCGTCAGCGATCAGCGGTCAGCAATAAGGACAGTTTTCTGGCTGCCTTTTGAACGGAAAGTCTGAGTGGCTTTTTGTTTTGCTGTTTGCAAAAGCTTCAAGGTGAGCTTTTTGCTGAAAGCTGAGGGCTGATCGCTGAACGCTTTTTCAAGTGACATGCCAAAAGTCAGACTTTGCGCTTACCCTGGTAGGGCTTCATTTGCCGAGGGCCGAGGGCCAAGTGCCGAGAGCCGATGGCAGTGCGCAATGCTGTCCACTGTGAAATGGCTAAAATGGTCCATCATGACGCCAGATTATGATTGGCTTTACACCCGCACCCGGGCAGGCAAAGACCGCACCCCTGAACGTGCCCGAGCACTGCTTCGGCAACTTGGAAACCCAGAGCAGCACATGCAAACCATCCATGTGATTGGGACCAATGGCAAGGGTTCGGTCTGTGCGATGTTGGAAGCTGGACTGAACGCTGGCAAGTGGCGTGTGGGAAAATTCACCAGTCCTCACCTGACCCACTTCAGTGAGCGAATCCGGGTGAATCAGCAAGAAATTCCCGAACATCAGGTGGCAGTGTTCGTTGAATGGGCCAAAACGCATGCCCCAGAGATGCCCTTTTTTGAATTGACCCTCGGGCTGGCGTTGCAGCACTTCCAGCAATCAGGGGTTGAGTGGGCCATCATGGAGGCTGGAGTGGGCGGAGAGAAAGACGCCACCCATGCCTTGCAGGACATTGCAGCCACCCTGATCACCAACGTGGATCTGGACCACCAGAGCACCCTCGGACCCACCATTCGGGACATTGCGAAGGACAAGGCAGGAGCCATCCGTGCAGGTGTGCCTGTGTTGACCAATGCAACAGGAGAGGCACTGACCATCATTCAGGGCATTGCAGAAGACCGTGATGCCACCCTGTACACACCAGAGAGCCATCCTGAAATGTTTGTGGTTCCCCATCCACCACGAATGCAGGGAAGCCACCAGACCACCAATGCAGGGCTGGCTCTGGCTGCATTGCGTGTCCTGAACCTTGCCACCCCTGAGTCCTGTGAAGCGGCTTTGAATGCCCAGCATGCTGGACGGATGGAAAAGTTTGAGATCAGAGGAAAAACCGTTCTGCTGGACGGTGCCCACAACCCCCACGCTGCACGCGCTCTGGCCCAGAGCGTGCAGCACGCCGACACCTTGCTGTTTGGCATCATGGCCCGCAAGGATGCGAAAGAAACCCTCGATGCTCTGGCCCCTGTTGCCGCGCACAGGGTGTACACCCATCCCGGCGAACTGGGGTTGGACCCTGAAGCGTTGACCCGCTTACACTCTGGTGAAGTGGTTCTGGATGCACTGGAAGCTCTGGAAGTGGCTCTGGAACGCACTCCAGAGGGAGGTACATTGCTGGTGGCTGGAAGCCTTTACCTGATTGGCAAAATCCGGCCAAAAGTCCTTGACCGGATTCAGCGCTCGGACTAAGCTGAGGTTCGTGGGGATCGTTAGCTCAATTGGCAGAGCAGCTGACTCTTAATCAGCGGGTTATAGGTTCGATTCCTATACGATCCACCAGAGAAGAAGCCTCCAGATGGAGGCTTTTTTGTTGATCCGTTGCTGTGGATCTGCAGTCAGTACACTTCCCCTTCGATGCTTTCTTTGTGGGCCTGCTCTACACCTTTTGCCAGACCCTCCTTGAAACTCAGGAAGTCCATTTCCAGACCTTCAGCCACCTGGCGTCCGTAATCCTCATCCGCCAGAGTGAAGTGCTTGACCATCTGTTGCTGGATGTGGGGTTGGCAGTCTTTGAGGGCACTGACCAGATTGGAGATCAGATCGTTGCGTTCGGCGTCGTTGTGGCGCCGGTAGGTTTCTCCGGCCTGTGCAAAATCGTTGGTGCGTTCGATTTTTTGACGGACCAGAGGCCCTTCGATGTGCGGGGTGTGCTCTTTTCCGGAGGGTGCAGCTTCTTTCAGGCCCCCCAGTGTGGAAGGTTCATAATTCACGTGGGGGTTCTGGCCTTCTGCAAGGTCCACGTGGTAGGCCATCTGCCCACCCCTCTGGTTGGTGGCCACATGGGTTTTCGGAGCATTCACAGGGAGTTGCAGGTAGTTGCTGCCCACCCGGTACCTCTGGGTATCAGAGTACGAAAAAGTGCGTCCTTGCAGCAGTTTGTCATCGGAGAAATCAAGGCCATCCACCAGCACCCCGGTTCCAAACGCCACCTGCTCCACCTCGGCATGGTAGTCAATTGGGTTGCGGTCCAGCACCATCCTTCCCACAGGCAGGAAAGGAAACTGTTCTTGTGGCCAGAGTTTGGTCGGATCAAGGGGATCAAAGTCCAGCTCAGGATGGGCATCATCGGACATGATTTGCACGCAGAGTTCCCATTCAGGGAAATCCCCTTTTTCGATGGCCTCATACAGGTCCTGTGTGGCATGGCTGAAGTTTTTCCCCTGAATCAGCGCAGCCTCATCGGCGGTCAGGTTGCGGATGCCCTGCCTGGGCTCCCAGTGGTACTTGACCAGCACCGCTTTGCCTTCCGCGTTCACCCATTTGTAGGTGTTCACGCCACTGCCCTGCATTTCGCGGTAATTGGCTGGAATGCCCCACGGGGAAAACAGGAAAGTGATCATGTGGGTGGCCTCGGGCGTCTGGGAGATGAAGTCAAAAATCCGCTCGGGGTCCTGAATGTTGGTCACCGGATCGGGCTTGAAGGCATGCACCAGATCGGGAAACTTCATGGCATCCCGGATGAAGAAGATCTTGAGGTTGTTGCCGACCAGATCCCAGTTGCCTTCCTCGGTGTAAAACTTCACCGCAAAACCCCGGGGGTCACGCAGGGTCTCGGGTGAGTGGTTCCCGTGGATCACCGTGGAGAAGCGCACAAAAACCGGTGTGCGTTTTCCAGCCTCCTGAAAGAGTTTTGCACGGGTGTATCTGGAGATGGGTTCATCGCCCACCTTGCCATAAGCCTCAAAAAAACCGTGGGCTCCGGCCCCACGGGCATGGACCACCCGCTCGGGGATGCGCTCACGATCAAAGTGGGTGATTTTTTCCAGAAAATGGTAGTTTTCCAGTGTGGTGGGACCCCGGCTGCCCACCGTGCGCAAATTCTGGTTGTCGGTCACTGGATGCCCCTGACGGGTGGTCAGGGTTTGCTCCTCAGTGTTGGGGTTGATCACGGAGTCATCTGGATTCGGGTCACTCATGCGTTTCCTCACTTTCAGGGATTCATGGGGTGAAATGACACAGGGTTTGCTGGACGCATGATGCGCCCCTTTTGAACAGGGCGCCGTAAAATCGGGTACGGTTGCCTGCAAAAGATGTGCTCAAAAAGCCCCCCTCGTCCCTCCAGAGGCCTAAAATGAGCATTGCAATGAACCTGTGGAGGATGGACCCATGACTGCAATCGCCAAACGCAAAACCAGAACTTTTTTGCCGTGGGTGGCCCTCATCGGCCTTGTGGTGGTGGGAGGGGTGTGGTTTGGCCTGCCTTACCTGACAGGCAGTTTTGCCACCCCTCAGGAAAAAGAAAGCCTTTTGATTCAGGACTGGATGAAGTCAGGTGCAGAAATGCTGCCTGTGCAGAAAGAAGAAGACGCCCCTTTCGCGTCATTGCTGAAAAAACCAGATGGACAGGCTTTGCTGGTCCTCAACAAAGAAGCCTCCTCAGGCAACAGTTATCAGGCATGGAGTGTGAAGGGCAGCGACATCGAATCGTTGGGTGTGGTGCCCTTGCGAACCCTGCAAGTGAACACCGCAGGCATGGATGCCCTGATGGTGTCTCTGGAAGGTTCTGGAGGCAATGACACGCCCACCAACATCCTCGGGGATGTGGACTTGAAGTGAACCTCAAGCCCACCCTCTCCACCCTGTCAAAGCATCAAAAAGCCACCAGCATGTTCTGAGATGCTGGTGGCTGATTTCTGAAAAGGGCTTTACAGCTTGGGCAGGGTCACGCCTGTTTGCCCCTGATACTTGCCGCCACGGTCCCGGTACGTGACCTCGGGGCGTTCGCCTTCGAAGAACAGCAGTTGCACGCAGCCTTCATTGGCGTACATCTTGGCAGGCAGGGGGGTGGTGTTGGAGAACTCCAACGTCACATGGCCTTCCCAGCCGGGCTCCAAGGGCGTTACATTCGCGACGATCCCGCAGCGTGCATACGTGCTTTTCCCGAGGGCCACCACCATCACAGTGTCGGGAATCTTCAGGTATTCGACGCTGCGGGCCAGCACAAAGCTGTTGGGCGGAATGATGATTTCATCGGAAACCACATCAATGAAGCCTTTGGGGTCAAATTCTTTGGGGTCCACCACGGTGTTGAAGGCGTTCACAAACACCTTCCACTCGGGGGCACACCGCAGGTCATAGCCGAAACTGGAGAGACCGTAACTGATCACTCCGGCGTTCTGGGCGTTGCGCACCAGACGCTCCTCGAAGGGCTCGATCATGCCCTCTCTTGCCAGTTCTCTGATTCGCCAGTCAGGAAGAATGCTCATGCAGAGCATTGTAATGCAGAATTGATGGAAAGTGTTTTTGTTGTTTGGTGGGGGATTTGTACGCCGAGGGCCGAGTGCTCAGGGCCGAGGGCAAAAAACAAAGCTTCAGGCAAGTGCAAAAAGCTTGAGCAGATATGACGACACAGCCACTCGATGCAGCCTCAAACCCCTCATTCCATGAATGCTAGACTGTAAAAGTGACTGACGCTCAAAACACCTCCACCCACTCCGGTTTCATTGCCATTGTTGGCAAGCCCAACGTGGGTAAATCCACCCTGCTCAACAACATGCTCGGGGTCAAAGTTGCCCCGATCACCAATCGCCCACAGACCACCCGTCGGGGCATTCGGGGCATCCTCACCGAAGACCAGTACCAGATTGTTTTCGTGGACACCCCCGGCATGCACAAAGCCAAAGACGCTCTGGGCAAGTACATGAACGAAGAAATTCAGGCCGCCCTGAGTGACGTGGATGCCATCCTCTGGATTGTGGATTTGCGCCACCCTCCCACCGAGGAAGATGTGATGGTCTCCCGAACCATCAAAGACATCGACAAACCCCTGATTGTGGTTGGCAACAAACTGGACGCTGCCAAGTACCCAGAGGAAGCCCTCCGCCTGTACACCAACCTGCTCGGGGACCGCGAGTTCGGCACCCGCACCCTGAGCGCACAGGAGCACCCCGAGTCTTTGCTGGACCTGCGCTTGCAACTGTTCAGCCTGCTTCCTGAAAACCCCTTCTTCTTCGACGAAAAAAGCCGCAGCGACCAGTCCCGTGAAAACTGGGCTGCCGAAATCATCCGTGAAGAGGCCATGAAGCGCCTCGAAGAAGAATTGCCTTACGCTGTGGCCACCCGTGTCACCGACTGGGAAGACCGCCCGGACGGCATCATTGAAATTTACTGCGATGTGATCGTGGAACGTCCCGGCCACAAAGCCATCGTGATCGGCAAAGGGGCCAGCAAACTCAAAGAAATTGGTCAGGGGGCCAGAAAGCAACTGGAAGTCTTCCTGAACACCAAAATCTTCCTGAAGCTGCACGTCAAGGTCATGCCCAACTGGCGTGAAGACCCCGAGGCCTTGCGTCAACTCGGGTACGAGTAACCCCCCTGCCTGATCCCCTTGCTTCTCACTGCGTTTGAAGCTGTCCCCCTTTTCAGGGGGATTTTTCATGGGTGCAGCAGCAAAAATCCTCCCCTGACAAGGGGAGGACCGAGCGAAGCTCGCGGTGGGGTCACTCCACCAGAGCAATGCACTCAATCTCGACAAGCACGTCTCTGGGCAGACGGGCCACTTCGATGGTGCTGCGGGCAGGGTAAGGCTCGGGCATGTACTGGGCGAACACCGTGTTCATTTCGGCGAAGGTGTTCATGTCTTTGAGGAACACGGTCACTTTCATGACCTTGCTGAGGTCGGTGCCTGCCGCGGTCAGCACGGCAATCAGGTTTTTGAAGACCTGATGGGTCTGGTCGGTGACGGTTTCTCCGACCACTTGGTTGCTGGTGTCAAGGGGAATCTGGCCGCTCAGGAACACCAGGTTGCCGTAACGAATGGCCTGAGAATAGGGTCCGAGTGCTGCAGGAGCTTCTGAAGTGTTGATGCGTTCTTTCATGCCCTCCATCATACCCACCCGAGTTCCAGTTGTTTGAACCCTGATCAAACGTGCTTGGGCTGAAAGGTCAGTTGTTGGGCATGTACTGGGTCAGCACAATCACTTCGATGATCAACAGCACCAGACCGCCCAGCATCACCCAGAGCCACAGCAAGTTGCCCTGTTGTTTGGTGCCGAACAGGTCATAGTAGTACTGCAGACCCTGTGGGTTCTGGGGGATGTTGTAACTCTTGATGGGAGGTTTCTGGGGCCGCAGTTTTTGCACTTCGATGACAATGGCCGAGATGTTGTCGATGCCTCCGGCCTCGTTGGCTTCGTGCACCAGATGTTTGACTTTGTCTTCGGTGAAGGGTGCGGTTTTGAGGACGTGTTCAATCTGGCTGTCCATCAGCATGCCGTGGATGCCATCGGTGCAAATCAGCAAGATGTCGCCGTACTGCAGTTCTTGCATGTACAGGTCCAGTTTCACGTCTCTGGAACTGCCCATGGCGTTGATCAGCACGTTGCGCATGGTGTGTTTCAGGGCTTCTTCTTCGGTGATGATGCCTGCACGCACCTGTTCGGCAACCCACGAGTGGTCTCGGGTCACCTGAATCAGGTGACCGTCCCGGTACAGGTAGGCTCTGGAGTCTCCGATGTTGGCGATCCATGCGTAGTTGTGCTCGATCAGGACGGTGGTGAGGGTGGTGCCCATGCCCCTTTTGTCGGGGGCTCGGGAGGCCTGATACACCGCATGGTTGGCGGCCTCCACAGCCTGCAGAATCCGGTGTGGATTGGGGCTTTTCTCTTTGGCATAGGTTTGCTGGAGTTCTTTGAGCGCCAGCTGGCTGGCATAATCGCCAGAGCGGTGTCCTCCCATCCCATCTGCCACGGCATAAAGGCCGCCATAAGGCAAGGTCAGGGTCAGGATGGCATCCTCGTTCAGGTTTCGGATTCTTCCCTGGTCGGTGAGGTATGACACGTTGAGGGCACCGGGCTTCACGGTTCCATCATAACCGATGCTGTGCACAAATGGGACGAAAGTGTAACCGAAAGGTCAAGGGCAGGGCTCACCCTGGGTTCATGGGAAGCCACATGGCAGGGTCAGCGCAAAGTCGCTGTCAAGCCATGCCAACACCAAGAGCCATCAGCCGTCAGCGTTCAGCCAGAAGGAACGTTTTCTGGCTGCCCATTGAACTGAAAGTCTGAGTGGCTTTCCGTGTGTGGCTTTTTGTTTTGCTGTTTGCCAAAGCCTTTTGGTGAGCTTTTTGCTGAAAGCTGATGGCTGATCGCTGAACGCTTTTTCAAGTGACATGCCAAAAGTCAGACTTTAGGCTGACCCTAAGCCACATAGCCCGAGCCTCTCTCCTGTGGCCTGGGCTGGGTTAGACTCTTAGCATGTTGTACCCACTGGTCAAACCATTTTTTTTCTCACAGGACCCGGAGCACATCCACGAGCAGGTGATGAAGGGCCTGATCGCTGTTTCGAAAGTTCCGGCCTTGCAAACGGCGCTGGAACCTTTCACAGTTTTTGAAGATCCCCGTCTGAAAATCGATCGTTTTGGACTGACTTTTCCCAATCCCATCGGTCTGGCAGCAGGGTTTGACAAGAACGCTCTGGCGGTGCGGGCCTGGCCTGCTCTGGGATTTGGTTTTCTGGAAGTGGGCACCATCACAGCCCTTGCCCAGAGCGGCAACCCCAAACCCCGGTTGTTCCGCTTGCCTGAAGACCTTGCCCTGATCAACCGCATGGGATTCAACAACGATGGGGCAGAGGTGGTCGCTGAGCGCCTGCAAAATCTGGGTTTGCAGCAGCATCCCCTGAAGATTCCTCTGGGCATCAACGTGGGCAAGTCCAAAGTCACCGAACTCGAACAGGCCCCCGAGGATTACCGGGCCAGCATGACCCGCCTGAGCCCTTATGCCGATTACTTTGTGGTGAATGTGTCCAGTCCCAACACCCCCGGTTTGCGCCAACTGCAAGACAAGGACAAACTGGCCGAGCTTCTGGCGGTGGCCACCCATCCAGAGGTGTCCTCCGGCAAACCTGTGCTGCTGAAAATCGCCCCTGACCTCACGGATTCCCAGATCGATGAAGTGATTGAACTGACCCGGGCTTATCCTCTGGCTGGACTGATCCTCACCAACACCACCATTTCCAGAGAGGGCCTGAGCCGGGATCCTCAGGAAACCGGAGGGCTCTCGGGCAAGCCGCTCACGGCCCGTTCTTTTGAGGTGCTCAAATATGTGCGGGCTGCGGTGGGCAAAACCTTGCCTCTGGTCTCTGTGGGTGGCATTTTCACCCCCGACGAGGCGTACTGGAGGCTGCGTGCTGGGGCCTGCTTGCTGCAGGTGTATACCTCTTTCATTTATGAAGGGCCACAGCTGGCTTCTCATCTGAACCGGGGCATTCTGGACCGTCTCAAGGCCGATGGGTTTGCCCGTCTGGAGGATGCCATCGGCGTGGATGCCTGATTGGGTCAAAAGGCGGGGCAGAAGGAAAGATCCACTCTTTCCAAAAACATTACACTTTGCTGAGCATCTGTTAACATGATGTGGAGACCCGATGCGCACCCTGATTTTCTCTGACATTCACGCCAATCTCGAAGCCTTTGATGCCATCCTCAAAGACGCCGAGAAGCGCAAATACGACCGCATGGTGTTTTTGGGCGATGCCATCGGTTATGGTGGCAGCCCGGTGGAGGTCATGCAGCGTTTGCGTGAAATCGGGGTGCCCAGCATTCAGGGAAACCACGAAGCCAACCTGATCCGCCTGACCCGCAACCAGCAATTGATGATCAATGCGCCAGCACAGTTGGCCCTCAAATGGCAGTTGGACCAGCTTTCCGATCAGGATGTGCAAACCATCCATGCGTGGGCCAAAACCTTGCGTCTGGACACCAAAAATGAGCGGTTCACCGACCTGTTGTGTGTGCACGGCAGTCCATCCAACCCAGACAAGTACCTCGACAGCACCTCCCATGCCCGAGAGGAATTCACCCTCTGGGATGGGCGGGTGTGCTTTTATGGCCACACCCACGTTCCCATGATTTACTCCACCCTGGAAGGTCCGGTCGGAGAGTGGGTCAAGAGTGCCCCCATGAAAGGCAATGCCAGAGCGGTGATGCCGCCCCGTGCCCGCTGGATGCTGAACCCCGGCAGTGTGGGCCAACCCAGAGACGGAGATCCCAGAGCCAGTTATGGCATCTTCGATGATGCAGGCGCGGTTTTTGAAGTGTTCCGTGTGGAATACGATTTTCAGACAGCGGGTCGCAAAATTCTGGACGCGGGTTTGCCCTCTGGGCTGGCAGACCGCCTGATCATTGGCCGATGATCCCATGAACCCTTTTGAGATCATCGGACATCAGGATGTGCTGGACACCTTGCGCGGTCAGACCAGTCACGCTTTCATGCTGCTCGGACCACACCGGGTGGGGCGCAAAGCGGTGGCCCATTACATCGCTGCTCTGGCCAATTGTGCGTATGGAACGGCCTGCGGCACCTGTCCTTCCTGTCTTGCCATCGCCAGAGGCACCCACACCGATGTGATGGAGGTGGGTCCCAAAAGCGAAACCAGCTCGGGCAAGCAGGCAAGGCGCAAAATCATTCCGGTCAAGGTGATCACAGGGCGCCGGGATGAACAGAACGAATACGACCAGCATGTGGTGGAATGGCTGCACATCGCACCCTACACCCGCCGCAAAGTGGTGATTTTCGATGGGGCAGAGCACTTCAATGCAGAGGCCGCCAACGCCATGCTGAAAACGCTGGAAGAACCTCCGCACCGGGCCATGTTTGTGTTCATTGCCGAAGACCAGCAGAGGGTGCTGCCCACCATCGTTTCCCGCTGTGCCCGCATTTTTGTGCCTCCAGTCCGTGAAGCCGAAATGCAGCAGGCTTTGCTGCAACTCGAAGGCAACCTTGACCCAGAGTTGCTGGAATTCGCAGCAGGCCGTCCGGGAGTGCTTTTCGAGCGTGAAGCGGTCCGTTCAGCCCTCCAGCAAGCCAGAGAAATGGTTCAGGCTCTGGAAAATGGCATGCTGGATGCGTTGCAGGCTTCAGAAAAGCTGGAGAAGTCCTTCAACCCAGAGTGGCATCCTGAAGCCCTTTTGTTCGCTTTCCGACACCATCCCCTGTCGGTGCGGGCCAAAGCGGATCAGGCCCTTTCAGAAGCGCTGGACGCGCTGGAGCAGTACGCCAATCCGGGTCTGGTGTTTCAGGTGCTGGCCCTGAAGTGGCGCGAAGCTCTGGGTTTGCACTGAGCTTTTCACTTTGCTGGCAAACCTGCCAAAAGCTCAGGGTAAACGCAAAGTCTGAAGTTTGGCAGGCCGACTGAGAAAGCGGTCAGCAGTCAGCCTTCAGCGCTCAGTGAAAAGCGGATCCAGAAGCTTTTGCTTTCGACAGCAGCAAGACCCAAAGGCAAAGCCCCATCAAGTTTGGCAAGCTCAACCGACTGGAAGAAGACTTTCCTTCTGGCTGACGGCTGACCGCTGAGGGCTGACGGCTCTTTCTGTTTGCATCGCCCGAACAGCGACTTTGCATCTACCCTGGCCAAAAGCTTGATTTGCCGATGTGCCGAATTGATAAGATGCAACCATGAGCACTCCTCGCGTGGGTATCACCACCTCCCAGTTGATCGATCCTGCCCTCAAACGCCTGTTCAATGGCACGTCCCGCCTGTATGCGCAGGGGGTGCTGGAGGCCGGAGGGGCTCCGGTCCTGCTTCCCAACCTTGTGGACGCAGCAGAGCAATACGTGCAGCAACTGGACGCCCTTTTGTTCAGCGGTGGCGTGGATTTGCACCCGTCTTTTTATCAGGAAGATCCGGTGCTGGGCCTCGGGGAAATTGACGATGAACGGGACGCTTTCGAGGTGGTGCTGTACCACGCGGCCCGCAAAGCCGGACTGCCCATCCTCGGGATCTGTCGGGGCATGCAGATCATCAACGTTTTTGAGGGAGGCAGCCTGTACCAGCACCTCCCCAACCACCCCGAGTTCTGGGGTGACCATGCACAGAAGGCCCTGCCCCCAAATCTGGCCCACGAGGTGATCCTTGAGCCGGACACCCGTCTGGCCCAGTATCACCCCGAGTTGCGCATTCGGGTGAACAGTTACCACCATCAAGGCGTGAAGGCTCTGGCCCCCACGTTGCAGGTGGCAGCCACGAGCACAGACGGACTGGTGGAAGCCTATCAGGGAGACGGCATTTTTGCGGTGCAATGGCATCCGGAACTCACCTTCCAGAAGCATCCCCATCACCTTGCACCGTTTCAGGTCCTGATGGAGATGCTGAAAGTTCAGGTGTGAGCATGCAAGTCTGGCAGGACGAGTACGACGGAATCTGGACCCGCCACGAAGGTCTTGCAGGAGGCCACGACTGGTTGATGGTGGCCCTGAACCACAAAGCCGAGCAGGTGCAGCACTTTCTTGCGCAGGTCCCGGCCCAGTTCAAGGGGCAGCTTTATGTGCTTTTGCTTCCAGAGCCCACCGCAGCCCCTCTGGAACGTGCCCTCAAACTGTACCAACCGCATGGGGTGGTGGTCCTGAGCCGCACCCTTGGCAGTGGCCCTGCTCTGGACATCCCCGAGAAAACCCACGAGAGCACCGCTGGCATGACTTATCTGGACGGCGGCAGTTACCCTGCATGGAAAAATGCCCTGAGCCCAGAAGGTGAGCCCCTCCCGGACCTGTGGGCCAGCGTGTGTGCCAAGCATGGTGTGCCTGTGGTGGTGACCGCTCCAGAGCAGGCTTTTGACCTGTGGATCACGTGGTTGCAGCAAACCCCTCTGGCCTTGCAGAACCTCGAATGCTGAAAGACCCCCTCCCCAACCTTCAAAACGTCCAGGGTGTTCGGCACCTTTATTTGCATGTGCCTTTCTGCCCGACCATTTGCCCCTACTGCGATTTCCATGTGCTGACCCGCAGTTCGGGCATGGTAGAGCGTTACCTGCAGCGCATCCGTGAAGAAGAGGCTTTTCTGGCCTCGCGTTACCCGGTGGACCTGAAAACCGTTTACTTCGGAGGGGGAACCCCTTCTTTCTTGCGGGACCATGAAATGACCGATCTGGTGGAGGGCATCCAGAGCCATTTCGGCTGGGGCAGCGAAGAAAACACCCTTGAAGTCAATCCCGGCACAGTGACCCGTGGGCGGGCTCAACTCTGGAAAGACCTCGGTTTTGATCGGGCCAGTGTGGGCGTCCAGAGCCTGAACGACCAGACCCTCAAATTTCTGGGCCGTCAACACAATGCGCAGCAGGCCAGAGAGGCCATCCAGACTTTGCTGGAGGTGGGATTCCGGGTTTCTGGAGACCTGATCACTGCAGTTCCCGATCAGGATCTGGATCAGGACATCCGGGGACTGGCCGAACTGGGCATCGACCACATTTCGGCGTACACCCTGACCATCGAGGAGGGCACCGAATTTTACCGCCGTGGGGTGCAGGTTTCCGAAGAAGACGAACAAAAAGGGTTCGAACGCACCGCAGAACTGCTGTCTGCTCTGGGCTTTGAGCGCTACGAAATCAGCAATTACGCAAAGCCCGGAGCCCATTCCAGACACAACCTCGCTTACTGGACCAACCAGCATTATCTGGGCCTCGGGCCAGGCGCTTCCGGGCATTATCCCACTGCCGCTTCCGGTTTGCTGTCAGAGCGCATCACCAACCCAAGGCTCCATGACTGGCTGCAAACCCCTTTTGAAAACCGCATCAAAGAAGACATCGCCCCGCCAGATTTCGTGACGGACGCCCTGTTCATGGGACTTCGTCTGAAGGCCGGCGTGGACCTGAACACCCTGTCTGACCGCAGTGGCCTGAACGTGCAGCAAAGGTATGCCCTTCCTCTGGAAAAACACCTGAAGAAAGGCTTGCTGGTGCTGGAAGATGGGGTCCTGAGAACCACCGATCAGGGCAAATGGGTGCTCAATCAGGTGATTGCAGATTTTCTGGAAATCGACACCTGAGCTCACTTTTTAAAGCATTTGACAGAGAAATAAGAGGTTGATGCTTGAGGTCGTGTTGTCTGAAATAAAAGGATTCTTTTGAGTCCTTCTATTTCACTGTTAAACGCAGCAGGGTCACAACTTGCAGGTGTTGAATCCACGGATCCATGTGCTGCTCTGGGGAACCCATTTGAATTCTTCTGTTCCACTCATGGAAAACAGGTAAGTGCCGGGAAGGTTGGTGGGGTTGCGGATCTCGATCAGCACGGTGCCTGTTCCCAGAGTGGTGCTGATTTCTGGTCCTTCACGGCCTTCCACACCGTGGCTGCTGACCGAACGGTAGGGATTGGGGCGAACATTCAGGGTTTCCCCTTTGAAGGTGATGACCATCTCGGGTTGCAGGGCATTCGGGCAATCCCGGCCCACCCAGAGGCTGGCCGACAGGTTGAAGTTTTTGGGCACTTTCATGCTCATGAACACGCTGCCAGAGGCTGGAAGTTTCCCAAAAACGGCCTTGGAGGCGGTGGGCTCTTTGAGTTCAAAGGGTTGTTCTCTGGTGCTGATGGTCGGGTTGAGGATGGGTTCGTGGGCCAGTGCGCTTCCCAGCAAGGTCACGGCCAGAAAAAGGGGACGGATCACAGGACACCTCCTGAAATCCAGTGTGCAGGATGGAATTTTCAAAAAGTGTATTGGTGCTTGCGGAGGGTTCTCAATGACAGTGTGGCTTACAGTTGTTGGTGCATGAGAACAAGAGGATTTTTCCATCAGGTTTGTAACAAAACTTAAACAATTCTGTTCTATGCTGGTTCCATGAACGAAAGTTCGCTGATTCTGCTCTTGATCAACCTGCTGGTCTGGTGGGGTGTGTGGGGTCTGGTTCGGCAAACCAGAGCCACGGTGCACCCTCAGGATTCAGGGCAAGACCGACCATGAACCTTTCTTCTCCTTTGTTGGATTCGCAAGCTCTGGGGATGTGGGTTGGGGTGGTGGTTTTGTTTCTGGTGGTGTTTTTGATGCTGATCGGGTGGCAGGCTTGGCGCAACCGCAAAAAAGACCGGGATGATGGTTGAGGGCACCCTCCTGTGATCCTTTCGACTGATCAATTCGACAAATGTCAAAATGAAATTTACAATGTGGGCATGTCCCTTTCTCCCGAGCAGGTTCTGGAACTGTGCAAGGCCCTTGGTGACGCCAACCGCCTGCGCATTGTGGGCCTGCTGACCCATCAACCCCTGTCTGTTGAGAAACTCGCTGAACATTTGCACATCGGGGTTTCGACCACCTCCCACCACCTGAGCAAACTGGCCCGAGCTGGGGTGGTCCATGCCTCAGCACAGGGTCATTACAGCATTTACAGCCTCAAACCAGAGGTGCTGCAAGCTCTGGGACAGGTGTTTGGACAACCCGAGTTGCGCTCTGCTCTTTCAGAAGTGGAGGCCACTGGAGACAAGTTTGCCTCCAAGGTGATGCAGGTGTTCACCGATTCAGAGGGGCGCATCAAGGCTTTTCCCACCCAGCAGAAGAAAATGCGGGTGCTCTTGGAACATGTGCTGCAGGCTTTTGAACCCGAAGGGAAATTCACCGAGAAAGAAGTGAATGCCCGTTTGGAGCGTTTTCATGCCGACACCGCCACTTTGCGACGTTTTCTGATCGAAGAAAACCTCATGCAGCGTGAAGGGGGCGGGGGTCTGTACTGGCGGGTTTCAGCAGGGTAAGGGCAAAGTCCCTGTCGGGCGATGCAAACAGAAAGAGCCGTCAGCCGTCAGCGATCAGCATTCAGCCAGCAGAAACGTTTTCTGGCTGCCTTTTGACCTGAAAGTCTGATGGGCTTTCATTTTGCGTCTTTGGGCTCAGTACCCGACAGTTTGATTGAGGCGTAAAAAAGCCAGACTGGTACAGTAAATCTGCTATGAGTTACGCCCTGTCTGGCAAAAACCAGCATACCCTAACTGACTTGCTGAGGGAACACTTTCCCTACCGCAAGAATCACCTCGATACCCTCAGTCACATTCTGCAAGCCCTCCTGGAGGGCAAACATGTCATCCAGCAGAGCATTGCTGACCGTCTCCCCGGAGAAGCTCAAAACACGTCCAAGCTCAGACGCGTCGAACGCTTCTTTTCCACCCATCCCCTCAGTCAGCACCACACCGCACCTTACCTGCTCGACAACCTCCCACACGATGCACCTCT
>NZ_JQKG01000038.1 GCF_000745915.1 Deinococcus misasensis DSM 22328 | reverse complement strand
CGCTCAATTCGCAGCGTTTCGACTTCCTTTTCCAGCTCTCGGATGCGCTTTTCCTGTTCGGTCAGGGCTGGAACACCTCGACCGGTGAAGACGGGTCGGCCCTGTTCCTGTGCTTCCTTATGCTTGCGGATCCAGCGACACAGGATTTGGACGGAAATGCCCAGGTCTTCTGCCACTTTGGTGGCGGTCATCCCAGGTTGGGTGGCCAACTGGACGGCTTGAAGCTTAAAATCTGTGCTGTATTTGGTGGGCGTTTTTCTCACGGTCTGACTCCTATTCTGACAGCTCAACCTGGAGTCAACAAAACTGTAGCAAGATCACAGAGCAAGGCACAGTTTACAGCTACGATTCGGTTAACAACGTGTATAAATGCGTTTCAACCATCGTCCGGGTGTTGAACTTCTCTAGTAGTTACAATTTGACTGAATGGGGATTGGCCCGCCAAAGCACGGGAAGCCTAAGCATCCGAGAGCTGTTTAGGGATGGATCAAATAATCCTGTGTCCATTGCTGTCTCCAGCGGTAAACAGCTCAAAATCACTCACGTTCTTACGCTCACTTTACCCGCCGTTTTTGCCCCAGTGTCTTTCCCTGTGACGGGATTGGGCACTGTTACGGGTGTGGGAGGGTGTTGGGCAACCGATTCAAACATTCAGACATTGTTTCAGCAGTTGCTTCAGAGCACCGGAACCAACTTTAATGCACATTTCCCTTCTGTGGCGCTTCCTGCTCATGCTCAGGCGACCCAGTGGTTTGTTACTGCTGGTTCCGGTGCGTCAATGACGGTTGATGCGTATGTGGGTGGGAGCCGTAAACGTACCCGGCGCGTGACACTGAGTACATCCCAATTCAATGGGTCAATCAATGAATTGATATTCGGTGTTCATGTTAGCAGTCAAGCGGCTATTATTTCTGGATTTTTAATAAAGCTGGATGCCCCCATCAATAAAACTGCCTCTAACACATTGAGTTTTGTGATGGATGTCAGTTTCAACAGGGTTTAAGAAAGGAGACTCATGCACCAGTACACATACAGCATCATCTTGCGCCGTAAGGATGGAAGCAATGAAACCCTAGGTAATGTGGTTTTGCAGGGGGAAGCACAGAATTTGGATCTGGCTGCATTTGCAGCCCTGCAAGCATCACAAGAGCTTAAAGCCTCCCCGATTCCCGGTTTTGTGGTGTGGCGGGAGCACCTGTTGAATGCTCAGGACATCCAGAGCATCAGGGCTCAATGTCTGGAGATTCGGGAAGCATGATCAATTCCGGTGCTGTTTCCCCTGCTGTCAAGATCCAGCCAGTCCCGGTACCCCTACCACATGTGATCTTAAAAATTCCAATTCCTGCAGGAAAAACACTGACTCACTTCTCTGGCTCTGCAGGGGCAATGCTGGCCACCCTAGACGATCTGAATGCTTTCATTTACTTCAAAAGGGGCGGGTGGGTGACTCGCAACACCCGTAAACATGGTTTGGGTGGCCAGTCTATGGGGGGATTGGAGGATGGATCATGGATCGAAAAAACCTGACCCCTTATCTGGTTGTGGGTGGGATTCTGGTGGGGATGGCCCTGCTGCCCAAAGCCACCACTGTCACCAAAGCAAACCTTCCGCGCAAAGTAGATGATCCTGTGCTTCCGGATCCGGATCCACCAAAGCCAGGAGTGCCATCAGGACCGAAATTACGCCGATATGTGGATGGGGTGGACAAGCGCCCCATTTCTAACCTGTACAGCCGGCCCCGAGACAAGCAGGCCAAAGCGGTACAAATGGGGATCTATCAGGCCGGGTACAACATGAGCCAGTTGAAGACCATGCAGGATTGGATGGATGTGGTGGCGAAGGAAACCAGTGGGGCCCTGATGTACAAATTGGCTCTGGCCTTCATTGCCCAGTGCGAGAAGGAAAAGTTTCCTCTGGACCTTGCGATCGGGCATGCGTTCGCTGAAAGTGGTTGCAGGCCGGCCATGACCCCAAATGGTGCCGGCGCGGTCGGGCCCCTGCAGGTGACTGCAGTTGCAGCCCAGCAGGTCGGTGAGCACTGGCCACCCCTCAGCTATGAGGATGCCATCAGGATCGGCCTGAAGTACATGAAGTACATCCGGAGAAGCTTCCCGGAGGCCAGAAAGTCTGTGGTGGACTGTCTACGCATTTACGGGATGGGTTATGGAGGGTTCCAGCAGGCCTTGCAGCTGGGATGTCCTGGACCACAGTTTGAAACGTACAGCGTTTGGAAAGCGGAGTGTGGTCACAAGAGCTACGTGTACACCAAACGGGTTCTGGAAGTGGCCAAAAGGCTCCCTCTGGACCTGCATACCGTGGCATGGGACAAGTGGTCCGGAAAGGAATGACATGAGTTTGAGTCAATCAGAAAAAATCATGTTGGCCGGTTTTGGTTTGGTGGTGGTGGCCAATCTGGTTGGAGCTGCCATGATCACCAGAGAACTGGCACGAGCAAACAAGCAAATTGATGAAACTGCAGGGATTGTGAACAGCGTTGGACGCGATTTGGAGCAGGTTGTTAAGCGCATCTCTGGATATGTAGGAGTACGTCTGTGAAGCGTAGCAACATACTTGTGCGACAAATAGTGACATATACTGTTTGAGACGTTCAGGAGTGTGCGTCCAAATATCCCCCTCTGGTGTGGCCAGAGGGATTTCTTATTTGGCTTTCCCAACCGCACGGTAGATTACCTTGTCCCGCTACTCGGTGGGCTGTCGAGTAAGCTCATTGTTGCAAAATTGTTGTACGGCAGCTCTTTGCTGCAAAATCAGCATAAACACCAAAAGCAAGAACCCCCGTCTAGGACGGGGGTTTCTATGGTGGGTTGTGTAGGGCTCGAACCTACGACCCAGTGATTAAAAGTCACTTGCTCTACCGACTGAGCTAACAACCCTTTTCGCTTGCGCGCTTTCGTGCGCAGCGACAAAAAGTATATGCGGTATTGCAGAAGATGTCAACACCCCCAGAGCCCTTCCTGCTTCCTCAAGATTTTTATTCACCCAGAGGTGTTTTTTAGGCCCTTCACCACTGCATTGATAGTATTTATACTCAGTTCAAATAAGTACATCTCTTCAGGATTTCTCGGGATCAGAAGCCACTCAGCAGGTCTCAGAATCGATTCAGTGACATTCAGTGCAATTTCAGTCTTCATGGTTAAGCTGAAAACAGGTCCGGAAGTGACCGTTTCGCCACAAAGGAGGCGCACATGCTGTTCGTACTTTCTCTGGGAATTGGATTGCTCTGCGGAAGCTTGCTGCTCAGCATCGTGCTCTTGCTGGACCGGCTCACCCGACCTGCTGAATTTCAACTTGAAAAAAACCTTTCATCCTGGCAATGACTTGAAACCCAAGCCTCCACTCTTAGATTCTTTGCATTTGATTCCACTGTTTTCTTTTTTCCCTTTTGTTGAACCTCACCAGAGGCCGCCTGTCCTCTCCTGACCCATCCCCCTGACCTGCAACAGGGGGACGGTTTTTTGTGGATGTTTTGGTCTGGATGTTACAAATCGGACAGACTTCAAAGCACCCCTCGGGCACACTGGAGCATGGAATTTTCACCTCAAATTGTCCCCGAATTGCAAACCCACACCCAGAAGTACCTTGTGCAGCAAGGGTTTGCCTTTCAAGTCTCGGGCAGTGTGTCTCAGGACAACAGCATCGACCTGACCCTGCGCGATCCCCAGAGCACCCCCTCAAAAGGGGTCGTGCTGCGTCTGACAGAGGAGTTTCTGCGTTTCAGTGATCCTCACAGGGTCCATGAAGTGCTGGAACAGCAAGCCCATTACTTCGCCAAGCAAGGATTGCATGAAATGGAACCCGAAGGGTTTCCGGTCATCGTGATCGGGGCCACCTGAACGGAGCAGGTACACTGAAAAGGTGGAAGTGCAGATTTTTGGAATCAAAAAGTCACAGGATGCCCGCAAAGCCGAGCGTTTTTTCAAGGAACGCAAAGTCAAAATCCACCATGTGGATCTGGAGGTGCGTCCCATCGCCAAAGGTGAATTGGCCCGCTTTGTGCAGAAGGCTGGGGGCCTCCTCAACCTGATTGACAAGGGCAGCAAAACCTACCAGAAAAAAGGCCTTGAGTTCATGAAGCTCTCTGAAGACCGCTGGCTGGAACTGGTGCAGGACCACCCGGACCTGTTGATATTGCCTCTGGTGCGTTTCGGGCAGAAAGTCACCATCGGGCACGATGAGGCCACCTGGAAAAGCTGGATGGAGTGACCTTCAGGGCTGGATGAGGGCTCTGGTCAGTTGAAACACCTGATCTTCCCGCCAGGGTTTGCCCACCACCTGCAAACCCACAGGAAAACCTTCTTTCGTGAATCCCCCAGGAACACTGAGTGCAGGCCAGCCCAGCAGACTGTAGGTGGCTGTATAAGCCACACTTCCAGAGGGAACATCGTGGGGTTGGGCAGGCAAGTCGGAAACCGGGCAGAGGATCAGGTCTGCATCCTTCATCCAGCGCAACCACGTGCGTCTGAAGTGGTCCCATTGAAAGTACAGGGCACCCAACTGGTCTCCGGTCAGTGGGGTGCTTTCCCATGGATCCCAGAGGTCAGCACTGCGGGATTCGGCCGTTTGCCAGTACTGCTGGGTGATGGGCATGACCTGTTCCAGAAGTGGAGGTCTGCACTGTTCGATTTGCACCCCCTGCTTCTCCAGTTTCTGCACGGCATCCAGAAGGGCTTGTTCAATCTCAGGGTGCAGAACATGTTCAGGATGGTGGCTGTACCAGCGCACTTTCAGCTTTTCCAGAGGCTTCTCGGGACCAGCCACCAGAGGAACCGGAGGGGCCGTGTGGTCAAGGCCATCTGGACCGGACAGAATCCGAAAGGTGAGTTCAATGTCCCTCAGGGAACGGGCAATGGGTCCAATCACGGTTCTGGAGTCAATCAGGCCCGCAATGGGCGGAAAATGTCCGGTGAGTGGAACCCGTCCAGAGGTGGGTTTCAACCCGTACACCCCACAGACATGGGCAGGTTGACGGATGCTGCCTCCTGAGTCGCTTCCCAGACCCAGAGGACTGGCATGTGCAGCAACCAGCACCGCTTCTCCACTGCTTGAACCTGTGGGGCTGTATTCCGGGTTCAGTGGGTGGTGGGTCCGACCATACACAGGACTGTCCGATGTCACCGTGGTTTTGGCGAGGACGACCGCTCCAGCCTCTTTCAAACGCCGGACGCTGCTGGCATCTTCTGAAGGCATCCTGTGGAGGTGCTCGGGCATGTTCCCTGCGCATGGCAAACCCTGCACGTCAATCCAATCTTTGACCGTCAAAGGGACACCATGCAAAGGACCAAGGAGGGTGCCTTGAGCACGCTCATGATCTCTCTGGCGGGCCACTTGCAATGCCTGAGCATGGCCTTCAAAAGCCACTGCGTTGAGATGGGGCAACTCCTGTTGTTTTTCAATCAGGGCAAGGGTGACCGCCTCAGAAGTGAAGCGACCTTCCCTGATGCCCTCTGCCAGTTCTGTGGCGTCCAGCAAAGTCAAATCCATGTGGTTTCACTGTAAGCAAAATGGATCAGGTGGTGCTTCTGAAAAATGGCTTAAGCAAAAACCCTCTCCCATGATCGGAGAGGGTTTCAAAACAAACCGCTTTACTTCTTGATGACCTGTGCGTCTTTGGGCAGACTTTTGAGGGCAGAAGCTTTCAGGCCCGAGTTGGTCTTCCAGGTGGTGAAGTTCAGGTCTGCCAGCACTTTGCCTTTGCTGTCCAGGGCCTGCATTTTCAGGGGACGCCAGCCGTTTTCAGAGATGGTCACACGGGTTTTGGTGAAACCCAGATCCTGCTCTCTGGGGGTGGCTTCAATCACGTACACCTTGCCGTTTTTGTCCGTGTCGGTGTCGATGAGCTTCAGGACAAACTTGTCTTTGCTGAGTTCGGTGGAAAAATCAGCAAAGCGGGTGAAGTCAAAATTGAAGCCCTCCAGACGGGCTTTCTTGGCGCTCTGGACCGTCACCTGATTGGTCAGGAACAGGTAATTGTAGACGGTGTTTTTGTCCACAATCACCACGTTGTCTGCCAGAGCGTCAGGGGCATTGAAACTGATGCGGGTCAGGTTCAGACCGGGGATGTTCTGGATGTCCAGATCGATGCTCTGTGCACCGCTGTCCAGTTCGGCTTTGCCGACCACCCGGATGGTCACGTCTTTGATGTTCTTCTGGTTGGCCTGCACTTTGGCAATGATGTCATCGGCGGTCTGTGCCATTGCAGCAGAGCCCATGAGCAACACAGTAAACAGCACTCTTTTCATGCTTCTAGTCTGCTTTCTGGAGAGGTGAGAAGTCTTGTAGACTTGTGAACTGGCATTCACTCATTCAGGTCTTCTTCAGGTTCAGGCTCGGGGTCCAGAGTGAACTTGTAGGCCGTTCTGAAGGTGTAATACCGTTCTGTGAAGTAGGCCCCGATGTTCAGTTTTCCTCTGTTCATGGGGGTTGTCAGATCCACCCCATACCTGAGGGGGAAAACCGCTTCACGGTAAGGCTCGTAGGCAGCAAACACCGTCACATCGCTGTTGAAGAAGTTTTCCAGTTCATAGACCCCAACTGTGCCTTTGACCCCCCAAGCCACCTGCCCTGCCTGATACCCGACCAGAGCATCCACAGTCATGATGGCGAGGTCTTCGCGGTAAGTGATGCCTGCTGTGCCTCCCCAGAGGTTGCCCTGAAAACCGTCACCCCAGACGACTCCGGCCCGGTATTCCAGCGCACGGTCCCGGTATTGCAGGCCCAATTGGGCTTGATTCTCAATGCCCACTTTTCCAGCACCGATCAGGGTCCACTGGCGGTCCAGACGGTATTTGCCGTCCAGCTCCGCACCAAAACCAGATCGATCCAGCTCTGGATTCAGGGTGAACGCCTGAAACTGGTCAAAGTAGGTCAAAGAGGAGGTGGTGTAATGGGCCTGCAGGTTGACAGTGACTTTGCTTCCCAGAACCCCACCCAGTTTGCCTTCGATCCGGTAATCTTGCATCCAGTTGTAACGGGCTTTGATGCCTGCAGAAAGGTTTCCTGCCACACCCAGATCAAAAGAGGTGTCTGCACCCAGCCAAACGGCCTGATCACTGACACCAGCCAGCAACGTCAGGTTGTCTGCCACTGAAAATCCACTGATTTCTGCATGACCGTGAGGATGGGTGGTGGCAAAGCCTGCTCCAATTTCCAGATCGGTGGCCTGGGCCAGAGGGGCAACCAGAAACACCAGAGGGATGAACCATTTGCGCATGAATCCTCCATTCTTCAACACACATCTGGTTTTTGAATCAGATGCGAACATGTTCAGAGTCTATTCGTTTTTACCAAACTCCAGCATGAGATGGCACCCATTGTGCTGATGTGGTCGGCCCATCCAACAAAAACGGAGGGGAAATCCCCTCCATTTGACCTGCTCTGGTTTTTTATTGCTCTTTGATGCCATACCCTTGCACGAACACCGCAGTCACTTCATCGTTGGGGGTGGTGGGGAAAAAGGGCGGTGAGATGCCTTGCAGCAGCCTCTGGTCATAGGTGAAAGAACGCTTGTAGCCGGTTCCACCTGTGGTGCCCACTGGACCGTAATAATTCTCAATCAGACCACCGAGCAAGTTGATCGCTCCCCGATCCCGGCCTGAACCGTGCTGCTCCACCTTGAATTCACCGCTGCTGCTCATGACCACCCCTTCAATGGCGACATCGTTGGGGGCATGGTCCAGACGTTCGGTGTTGGTGCAACTCCCATCCAGGCAGTTGCTGTGGGTGCCCACCGTGACATCCCCATTCTGGCTGTAGATCCCAAGAATGTTGTCTGCACCCATGTTGTTGCAACTGGCGGTCTGGATCTGACCTCCCGTGCCCCGAGACAGTCTGCCTGCGCAGGGAGTGTCTTCGTACCTCAAGTCCCGGGTGATGCGGATGGTGCTGTCTGCGGCAATGGTCATCTGGGCAAAAGAGGCCAGAGCCGCAGGGGCAGTTTCAAGACCCGTTCCTGTTCGGTCCAAGCCTCCCACCCGACTGAAGGAAGGTCCGTAAATCACCCCATTGAACGCCCGTCCAGCACCCCAGGATGTGGTGGTGGTGGTCCAAGTGGTGCCTGTAGAGGTGTTTTTCTGGATCACCATCTGACCATTGACCATGGTCACACGCCAAGTGTCACAGGTGCTGGTGTTTGCGGTTCTGCAACTCTGGATGTATTGGGCTGTGGCTTTCACACCTGTCGCAGGAACATTGCCATTCATGTCTGCGGCCCACAACTTGAGGGTGCGTGCCTCGGTGTACAACAGTCCTGCGGCTTGCGCAGCACTTTGCTGGTTGGCACTGTTGGTGGGCATGGGAATGTAGGCTGCGTTGAAATCAATCCCTCTGGTGAGCTCAGGGCAGACCCCCAGACTGGTGCAGTTGGGACTGGTGCCCCCTCCAGCAAAAGCCGTGTTGGCGGTGCTGGCATTCTGAAGGGTGTAACCTCCGGTGCGGGATTGCACAAAAGCACCAGTGGATTTGGAAGTGCAGGTGGCGGTGGTGCATCCTGCCGACGTCACAAAAGACCCGAAGTAAGGGGTCCCTGCAGCAAAAGCAAAGCGACCATTGGTGTGGACTGGGCCGTCATACAAAATGTTGTTGGTGAACACCACAGTGTCTCCGGCTGCACTGGTGTGGATGTTGGTGAACAGACCAAACCGGGCAAAAGAGCTGCGTCCCACTTGAAATTGATACTCGCCCAGCAAGGTGGTCATTCGGCTGGATCTGCCTTTCTCTCCAGTCACCACCACCAAGTAAGGCAAACTGTAGGTCTGGTTGGCCACGGTTCCTGTGCCGTTTCTGGGAGCACCCACCACAAAGCGGGCAGGTGGCAATCCCATGCCTGCTGGCAACGCCTGCCCACAGGCCGTACTGGTGAAATACAACCGCACCCGAACCTTGGATTGATCTGAAAGGGTCACGGTGTTGTTGCAGAAATCTCCATCCGCTTGCTGCTGGATGGCGGTTTTGACTGCTGCCAGAGCAGCATCCACACTGGCAGGCTCTGGAACATCTCCTGTGCCTGATCCGTAAGACCAACGGCTGGTGGCCTGCCCAGTTTTCATCACAACCTGCGAAAGGTCTTCTCGCAAAGGACCAGCGAGGGCTTTGCCGACCACCTGTTGACCTGTGTAAGAGGCCAAGGTCGCAGAGGAAAGACCCATGGAATCCCCTGACGCTTGCACTTGCTGCAATGATCGGGCTGTGAGCAGGCTGATGAATCCCATCACCAGCACCATGATCAGGATCACAGAAATCAGAGCAAAGCCTTGCTCTGGCGGTGTTGAGACACGTTGAGCATAGGGAACATTTTCAGGATGATTGGATCTCATGTGCACTCCGAGTAAGTGTTGATGTTGAGGCCTGTGGGGGAAACCAGATTGATGGTGTTGCTCAACTGTTGGGTTTTGCCGTTTTCAGTGATGCCCAGCGTCAGGTTGATGCGACTCAGTCTGGAAATCACCCCTGCATTGCTGAACGATTGTCCTTGGTAGGTGTTGGAGACTGTTTCTGTTCCCGTGCTGGTGTTCAGATAGGTGTACCTGAGTTGAAAGGTGGACACATTCCACGCCATGATGGTTTCTGCTGCTGCACCCCGACGTTCATAGAGCATTTTGTTGACGGGATCGTAGCGAAAACCCACAGGGGTCACCAGACTGAGGGTGGCCGTGCTGGATCCAAGCACATTCTGGCATCCTGCATGGCGCAAAACCTGGGTGGAGCCTGCAACCGTAGCCGTTGTGGTGCGCATCAACCGGGCCGACGCTCCATTCAAGAGCACCAAGTACGATCCTGAGGGGACAGCAGGCAGGCTTCCCATGTATGCTGTGATGCTGTCAGACAATTCAAAACTGGCTGTGGGCACCACCCCAACACCTGCCACCGTGTTGCCAGAGGTGGCCATGGGTCGCAAAACACTGATCTGATTGACCCCAGAAGGATACGGCTGGTTGGCCACCACCCCAAAAGCACTGGAACGCAATTCCTGGGTGATGACTTCTCCCAGTCGGCGGGTTGCATCTGTGGCATTGATGCGGTTTTGCAGGTCAGAAGATGTGCTGGAGACGTTGGTGGTCAATTGAATCAGGGCTGTCAACAAAACCCCCACAATGCCCATGGCCATCAGAATCTCCAGCAAAGTGAATCCTTTTTCATGGGTTTGAAACGGTGTCATCATCTGCCCCCTCAGTAACCCACATTGGTCTGCACACAGGTGGTTTTCCGACACACCTGCACAGAAAATTGATTGATTTGGGTTCCACCCACAGCCAGAGGATTTCTGACCGTGATGATGGCGCTCACCTGGGTGGTGTTCTGAAACCCAAGGTTTTGCAACTGGGTGGCATTCAGGCTGAGACTGGTCTGACCTGAAGCAGGCAGCACCAGAATGTCTTGGGCCATCACCCTGCGCCCAAGACCCATCATGATCTGCGTGAGTTGGTTGCGCTGCTGCACCTGATGGTCGCTCTGGTAGCTTCCCACCGCAACATTGGCGGTGGCTGCCATCAGCACAGACAAGATGGCAAGAGCAACAAGCACCTCCACCAACGTCAATCCTTGAATCCTGCGTGAATCCAGAGGCAAGGGCTTGATCTTCATGGCTGCCACCTTGTTTGTCCAATTCCGCTGACTTGCAACACTTTGGTTTTTCCGTTGATCACCATGTTCAAACTGCTGACTGAGCCTGGCAGGACCACCCTACCACTGGCATCAAATTGGATGCTTTGCGTTCCAGTGAGACCTGTTTGAATTCGGGTGATTTCTGCGCTTCTGACTGTGGTGCTCCCATTTCTGAGCACGATCTGGTTGCCTGAAACAGATAAGGTCAGGGCCTGACTGCGACTTGCTGCCAGAGTGGCCCCGTCACGGATCAAACCCCGGAAGTGTTCGGCTTGGTTCTGGGCGGTCAACCGCTGGGTGGCCCCGAGGTAACCGGAAACCCCAATGCCCATCAAGATGGAAACCACAGCCAGGGTGATCAGCATTTCCAGTAATGTAAAACCTGCTGGTGTTTTGAGGGTATGGTGCATGGTTCTCCTGATTGCAGGCACAAGGGAAACAATCCAAAAACCACCTTCTCTTGCGCCTGCATTGGGAAGGTTTACACATCGGTTGAAAAGTGAAAAGACATTTTCCGAATGTCGTTGTTCTCATTTTAGGCTCCAAAGCCCACACTTTTCTTTTTTACAAGATGAACAAAAATTCACGGTTCACCTGAAGAAGCATTTCATTTTTCACATTTAAATAAGAAAAAGACTTTGATTCCACAAAACACCAAAGAAATTTCTGTTTATACTTAATCCAAATTCCTTGTGTGAAACAGCAGAAACCCCAAACACTTCTGGCCGGGCTTCTAAAGTGGCTTTCAGGAAACATGAGTACAGCAAAGACAGAAAAAAGTGTTTGGATGCTCCAGAGTGCAAAGCCAAATGCTCAATAGAAAAAAGCATTTTCTGGACAGGATTTTTCAATATCCAAAAGGACCGTAAGAATTCTGTCAGGTTTTTCTTGAATGTGTTACATTTTCTTTAAGGAACAAGCAACTTGACGGTATAACAGAGATGATCATGTCACAAATGGGAAAACACAAAGACTTTTTCAGGTCTTGTTGCACCCCTTGAGGCAGTAAACTGAAGCATGCTTCGCAACTTCAACCTCTGGGGGATCTGTGCACTGGTCCTGACAGGATGTGCTCCTGCAGCCTCTGGAGTGATCCGCCTTCCAGAGCTGCAATTGAAGGACAGCAAGGTGTCCATGAATGCTGAACTGTCCTATGTCCTTCAGGTGCAACTGACCAATCCCAATCCTTTTCCTTTGCATCTGAAAAACATCTCCGGGCAGTGGATTCTAAATGGCAAAATCAGCCATGCCCTCAAGCTTCCAGACCTTGTGTTGCCTCCCTCTGGCAACCTGTCCTACAACCTCAACACCACCGGCCCCATCCCAGACGGCTTCAAAACAGACAAAACCCACACCTTTCGCTTTGATGGTGGATACCTCCTCGAAGCACAGGGGAAACAAACCACCCTTCAGGAGTACACGCTCTGGCAGGGAGCCTTCCGCTTGCCCTGAACACTTTTGTTATCCTGAAGCACATGGACATGGACCATCACGCATGGGCATACAAGCCCTCAGAACCCCTGCAAAAAAGCAGCACCGGGCTCCTGAAGGGCCTGACTTTCAGCGTCAAGGACCTGATCGGGGTGTCTCCCTGGCCCCTCAAAGCCAGCACCCATGCCCCGTTGCCCCATGTGCCAGACAATCCAGTCACCCAGAAATTGTTGCTGGCTGGAGCCGTGTTGCTGGGCAAAACCCACCTGCATGAAATTGCTCTGGGCATCATGGGCATGAATCCGGTGGCCGGGCAAGCCCTGAATCCCCTTTCTCCCAATCGCATCTCTGGAGGAAGCAGCAGTGGGGCAGCCATCACGGTGGCCACCAGAGAATGTGATTTTGCTCTGGGAACCGACACAGGAGGCAGCATCCGCATTCCTGCTGCCCTGTGTGGGGTATACGGCTACAAGCCCACCCATGGTCTGTACAACACCCAAGGGGTGCTGCCCCTCAGCCCCACCTGTGACCATCTGGGCACTTTGGGACGCAGCATTTCCATGATTCAGATGGTCCATCAAGCCATCACCGGCGTCAGGCCCTTGCATCTCCCATGGAAAGGTCTGAAGGTGGGACTCTGGAACATCAAACATTGGGTCACCCCAGAGGTGTGGGAAACCACCGAAAACTTCTCGCACAAACTTCAGCGTCTTGGGGCCAGTGTGGAGGTGTTCGATTTTCAGGTGCCTGCCAGCACCTATTCCACCATTGTGCTCTCTGAGGCAGCCTTCACCCACCGTGCAGCATTGGAAAAAGACGACTCTGGCTTTGGAGATTTCACCCGGACCTTGCTGCATCAAGGCAAAGCCATCAGCGCTGTGCAGTACCTGTCTGCCATGCAAGAAAGGCAAATGTGCCTGCGTGACCTCAAAGGCCTTTTCCACCAGTACGATGTGCTGATTGCTCCGGCGGTGCCCTGCATTGCCCCTCTGCTCGGAGAAGACAGCATCGAGCTTCCAGAGGGCAAAGTGCCCCTCCGGCAGGCTTTTTTGCGCGTCACCAGTCCATGGAGCATGTTGGGCATTCCGGTGGTCAGTGTGCCTTTGCCGCTCAGGGGGGTCAGTGTGGGCATGCAGGTGATGCTGCCCCACGGAGAAGACGACCGTTTGCTGGGCCTGTGCGCAGAATTGGGCTGAACTTCACCTTGGGATTTTTTGCCGGGTCATGGAACCCCACTGTCCTTTTTTGCGGTACAGGTCCACAAAAGCCTTGACCCTTTCCCACGCCAGAATCTGCCGGTAACCCAGTTGTTCCACGATGGTTGCCAGCATGATTCTGGCCCGGTCTTTCTGGCTGGCATAGCGTTTCACCATGAAGCCCTCGATGCCCAGAGAGGCCACGCTGACCAGCACCCCATACAGCAATGCCATCACCAGAAAACCCACAGCAAAAATCAGGTTCAGTTGCCCTGTGACCGCCAGATACACCATGAACACATAACCCAGAATTTCAATCAGGGGTGCGAGGGCTTCAAAAATCAGATAAAACGGCATGCTGAAAAACCCGATCCGGCCATAACGGGGATTCAGAAACATCCGGCGGTGCCTCCAGAGGGTTTCCAGAAGTCCACGGTGCCAGCGGTTCCTCTGGCGTTTGAGGGTGCCCCAATCGTTGGGGACCTGCGTCCAGCAGATGGGATCCATCATGTAGCGCACACTGTAGGGTTTGCGTTTTTCACGCATTTCGCGGTGCAAGCGGACCACCAGTTCCATGTCTTCACCCACGGTGTCGGTGCGGTAACCGCCCACATCCAGCACAGCCTTTCTGGAAAACAGTCCAAAAGCACCAGAGATGATCAAAAGCACCCCCAGTTCACTGAAGGTGGACCTTCCAGCCAGAAAAGCCCGGGTGTACTCCACGACCTGAATGCGTTCCATCCAGCTTCTCGGGGCATGCAGGGTTTCCACCACATCCCCTGCAAAATCGGCACCGTTGAGCACCCGAATGGTGCCCCCCACCGCCACCAGAGAGTCGTCTTCCAGAAACTGCCGGGCCACCCGCAAAAGGGCTTCGGCCTCCAGCAAACTGTCTGCATCCACCGCACAGAACAGGGGTTTGGTGGCATACACGATGCCTGCGTTGAGGGCGTCAGCTTTGCCTCCGTTGGCCTTGTCGATCACCAGCAAGTTGGGATGGGCAGGGGCACGGTAAAGGCCCCGGATTTCCTGCGTGGAAAGGATTCTGGAAGGGTATTCCATGGTGGCTTCCAGCCCAAATTCCTCGATCAGGACCTGCATGGTCTGGTCTTTTGATCCGTCATTGATCACAATCACTTCAAACTCGGGGTATTGCAGGTTCAAAAAAGAATGCACCGAAGCCACAATGGTGGCCTCCTCGTTGTAGCCCGGCACCAGCACACTGATGGGTTTGTAATACTCCCGTTCCAGATAGGTTTTCAGAATCACCCGTTCACCCCGACGGGCTTGCAGGATCATCACCCTTGAAGCAATCAGGACACTGATGGCATAAATGCTGTTAAGCACAGCAAAATACAGCAGAATCAACACTTCAAGGAGGGGCAAAAAAGACATAACGTCACCTTAGCATCAAACCCCACCCTTGCAGTACAAAATGTCACATCCCTGTCTGCAAAGCAAAAATTTGTTGGGAGGCCATGTCACGGGCATAGCGGTCTGGATGCCCATGGGCAGCTTTCTGCAAGGTCTCCATGCCTTTCGGGCCTTTCTGCAGCAGAACCCCTGCAATGTTGTGGCGCACCCACCACGCCTGATCGGCCAGAGCGTCATACAGCTTCTGAAAAGCCCATTCCTCGTGGATGCCCGCAAAAGCCAAAGCGGCCTGTGAACGCACAAACCACACCGGATCTTTCAGGAGCACTGCCACGTCGGTGGTGGCTTCCTCTGGCACATATTGAAGGCTGGAAAACACCTTGAGCACGGCTGCACGCATCTCCGGGTTGTGTGAACGCAAAAGCGGCAGGCACTCTGGCAGGCACTCCCACAAACGCAAACGGATCAGGGCATTGAGCGCCCTGAGTTTCATCGGCTCTGGAAACCGCACCAGAATGTCCTGAATCAATTTCACCGAGGAGGAGCCCAGCAGCACCAGCACCTGTTCAATCCAACCCGAGCCAAAGCGATCCAGATTGAGCAGACGCTCAAAGGTCACGGCCACATGGGCAGGTCCCACATCGGAGTACCCCATCGAACGGGCCAGAGACAGCACCGCCAGACGGCGCAACTCTGGATGGGGATGGAGGCAATACTCCACCAGCGTGGGATAGGTGCGCGGATCGGCCAGCACCGCCCAGCGTTCCAGCACACGCACCCGCCGTTCCAGCAGGTTCCAGCCGATCATGGCTTTCTGGTCCCGTTCCAGCAGGCCACATTGCTCATAAATGCTGCGGATGTGGTCTGCGGCCTCCCCTTTCAGGGATTCTTTGAGCAGGATCAAGGTGTCGGCACCGATTTCAGAGACTCTGGCGGGCAGAGGGGCCTGTTCGAACAACACAGCAAACCAGATCCCCGACCACTTTTCCTGTTCCCTTTGAACCTTGCGTTGCATGGCCTCGGTGTAGGTGAAGTAAAACACCTGATAAAGGGCAGTGAGCACAATGGCTGCCAGACCGCCTACAATGCACACCAGCAACACACGGTACACCACCTCAGATTGCTGGGCCAGTTCAGGCTTGAGCAGCACATAAGACAGCAAAGCCAGCGTCCCGAGGATCACCCCCACAATCAGGAACGCCAGCAAACTCAGGCTGATCAGGCCGAAACGTCGCCACATGGCAGGTACCTTTTCAGGCGCATCAGCAACTCTTGAGGGCTGAAAGGCTTTTGCACAAAGTCCACAGCCCCTTCCTCCAGAGCACGCAACACACTGGCCTCTTGCTTCATGCCTGAAAGCACAATCACAGGCACCTTCCAGTGGGTGCGGATCAGGCGGATCAGGTCAAAACCACTGCCTCCAGGCAGGTTGAGGTCCATGAGCACCAGATCGGCCGCTTGGCCCGAGGTGATGGCTTCTTCTGCGCTGTGGTAACGGTCGGCCACCAGAATGTCATAACCTTGAGTGGTCAAAAGGCGTTGCAGCATCATGCGCAGCACGGTTTCATCTTCGATGATCAGGATTCGTCCTTTGTCTGCCATGGCTGTGCACCTCCGTCTCTCATCATTGTAGGGAACAAAGTCATACAAAAAAACCACACGCCCCACAGAGGGAGGCATGCTGGTTTCATTTGATCTTATGGTTTGAAGGTCTAAACGTTCACTGCAGCGTTCTTGACAGGCACAAGCACCTGTCCCTGAGCGTCCAAGAAATTGCCGAACATGCTGTGTGGCGTGGCATGGCTGACCCTGACCGTGTAAATGCCCGGTCGGTCCAGACCCGGCACCTTGGGAATGAAAATGGGATGGTTGCCCCGGGTGTGCCCTTCCAGCAAACTGGGATCGGTGGCATCTCCACGCAACAGGACTTCCACATCCTGTCCCACAAAAGCCCCATTCTTCTTGAGGGCCCACTCTTTCTGTTTGTCAATCAAACGCTTCAGGCGCTCAATTTTGACTTCTCTGGGCATGTCGTCAAAGTGCTTGTAACTGGGTGTCCCCGGACGGGCACTGTAGGCAAACATGTAGGCCTGATCGTAGCCCACCTCATCAAAGAGGTCCATGGTTTGCTGGAAGTCCTCTTCGGTTTCGCCAGAGAAGCCCACGATGATGTCGGTGGCCAGCACCACATCGGGCATCCACTTCTTCACGGCAGCGATGTGCTCCAGATACTTCTCGATGGTGTACTCGCGGGCCATGCGACGCAAAACCCGATTGGAACCGCTCTGGACCGGCAGGTGCACGTAATTGCACACCGCTGGGGTTTCGGCCATGGCCTGCGCCACATCTTCGGTGAAGTTCATGGGATGGGAGGTGGTGAATTTGACCCGCTTGATGCCACTGCTCCCCACCATGCGCAAGAGTTCAGCGAAACTGGGAATGCCAGCCACCCGCTGCCCCTGATCAATCCCATAACTGTTCACGTTCTGCCCGAGCAGGGTCACTTCCTGCACTCCGGCGGCCAGCAGCATGTCCAGTTCTTTCATGATCAGGTCAGGATGACGGGACACCTGAGGGCCTCGGGTGGTGGGCACGATGCAGTAGGTGCAGTGGTGGTCGCATCCACGCATGATGGTCAGGTGGGCCTGCAACTTGCCGGTGGGTGCAGGCGGAATGAAGTCGTGCAGTTCATCTTTGAATTGCAGGCTCCAGAAGCGCTCGTTGTTCTCCAAGGCTTTGGAGATGTCCAGAATGGCACCCGGTCCAATCAGGACATCCACTTCAAATTTGCGGGCAATCTGCTGGCCTTCTTCCAGTTGGGCCAGACAGCCCATCATGCCGACCACCAGATTGCGTTTCTGCTTCTCTTTTCTGAGCAAGCCCAGAACCGTCCGAACCTTGTCCACGGGTTTCCCACGCACTGCGCAGGTGTTCAGCAGCACCAGATCGGCATGGTCCGGTGAATCCACCATGTCCATGCCCAGGGCCACCAATTGGGATTCCACCAGATGGGTGTCGTATTCATTCATCTGGCAGCCATAAGTGATGATGTGGAAAGTGGCACCACTAGCCCCCATCAGTTTTTTTCCTTCTGTACGTCATTCATTGCGTAACCTCAACTTCACATCTCCACCGGGAAACACCATCACTGTGATACCAGCTTTTCGGACCAGTTCAGAGAGCGGTGCATCTTTCAGGGTCTTCAGTTTGGCCATCCATGCCACAGCATCAAACTCTGGAACTTCAGGCACCAGCGGAGTCACCTCCAGGGCTTTCATGGCTGCATCGATGCGGTCCATGTCTTCCTTGAATTCCTTCTCACTGATCGCCCTAAGCTCAATGAACGCAGTTTTCAGCCTTTTTCTCTGGCCTTCCAACTTGCGGCGTTTTTCACTGAGGTCTGGTAAGACTGGTGTGCTCGGGACTTCGACCATGCTGGCCAGAAGTTCAGGGTCTTTGACCCGACTTAACAGTTTAACACCCTCTAGCACTGCTTGATGAATGTCATCCACCGGGTAATATTTGCTGTGAGTGCAGATCCTGTTTCTGCGCAACAGCCGACCCCTGCAAAAGTAATACGGGTGCTTGTTCACCCCTTGCCGGTTGCCGCTCATGGTGGATTTGCACAGACCACACTTGATGGATCCCATCAGGGGATACAGGCCATGTTGTGAGCCTGGCCGGTTCTGGTTTCTGTACCTTCTTTCCAGTGCTTCACCTGCAGCTGTCCACATGGCATCGGTGACCAGGCGCATGTCAGGCATGGAGATGGTCAGCCTCTCCCCTTTTCGGCCATACTCGTATGTGCCTTTGTAGAGGGGGTTCCTGACAATTTGCCTGATGGTGCTGGTACCCCATTCACCCCGTCCGGTGGGTGTGGGGATTCCCCAAGCTGTGAGCTGGTCACACAGTTGGTTTGATCCTGTGTGACAGATCTCTTTGAAGATCCAGCGCACCCATTGCGCCTGCTCCTCAAGGATCTGGCCATCCCGGTAGCCGTAAGCAGCAGGTTTGATCACTGGCTGGCCACCCCTGACCTTTGCCAGTTTGCCAGCGTACATGCGCGTTACGATCCTACGTCTTTCAGCATCTGCCATGACCGCCCTAAGACCAAAGTTCAGGGCAGCTGCATCATCTACAACGTCAAGAACTCCTTCAATGGCACTGTGCACCTGCATCCCCACATCACTGAGGGCAGATAGTAGGGTGTAGGCCACTGGCACAGATCTTGCAAGCCGGTCCACCGCATACACGATACATACGTCAAACTCTGACGCTCGGGCAAGCAGTTCTGTGAATCCGGTTCTGGTCTCCTTTGTTCCGCTGATCACATCGGTGAAAACCGCCAAGACCTCCAGACCAGAGCGAGCAGCATAGCCCCTGCAAGCTGCTTCTTGGGTGGCCAGACCGTATTTCTCAGTTTGGTTGTCGCTGGAGACTCTGAGGTAGATTGCTGCTTTCATTTCCTCAATTTTGCCATGTTTATAGGAATTTTAGTAGAAACGTACTTTTGAGTATTATCAGAAAAATAGAATGTCAAAGAGTAAAGGATTGAAGTGTATTCCACATTCGGTTTCAAAATGATCCTAAAAGGGAAATCGTAACGTCCTGCACCTATTGCACCCTGTGTGTTATTTATCTGATTTTTAACCCAATATTCGCTAAATCCGCTTTCCGTATTTCTTCCCAAGTGTTCCTTACTAATTTTCCCTGTATCAATATCATTAATAATTTGATACATATCATAAAATTTAACAGCTCTCTTCTCTACTGACATTAAGGTTTTACCATTGGAAGAATATGCTCCCGACACAGAACAAAATAGAAGAATGCTTTCATCGTTAGTGTAAAGCTTTTCACATGAAGCTTGAGGATTACCAATTTTTTGCCCTAAAGCTGTACTAAGTAACAGAAAAGATGCCAAGATTACGACTCGCATAGGTTATCTCCTTTACCAAGTTCCGACATACAGACCGACAATCTTTTGTGTGTTCTGTATGCGTGTAACCAACAAATCTATATTACCGTCCATCTCTATTCTGGTGTTGTGTCCAGAGGCTGCATTGAATGCTGGATGGTTGCTTGGCAGCACTTCATACCGTCTGATTGGCAATCTGAAGTTGTGCTTGCTGAGGTCCAGCACTGTACGTCCAGAGCACAGCATGCCTGCAACACTGGCTGTTTCCTGCAGGTGCACCATCCGCTTCAGTGCTGTCTGCAGGTCTGCCCTGCTCAGCCTGGCCATTTCCAGAATGGCCATGGGAGTGTAGTCCCACCGGTCCAGAGCCACATGCACCACAGGATGGGGGATCAGCAGGTGTGATGCAGCCACATTGCAGAACTTTTCAATGTAGGGCTCTGCATCCAGTTCATCCCCTCCAAAGTGATTCACTATGGATTCTTCAATTCCGCAATCAGAAAGCATGACATGGGCAATTTCGTGCATTCCACAGAACCGCACACGCTCTACGCTCTGGTTGTAATTGATGGTGATGATTGGAAAGAACGCCTTGTAAGTTAAAGCCGTGTTGTAAGGATGATATGAAACAGCAATATCCAATTTATCCGCAAGGATTCTATAATCTGTTTCATAACCATACATTCTGTGCTTTTTCTGAACATAAAAAATAAACTCATGCAAAAGATCGTACATGAGCTATTCCCGCTTTCTCAGGTGCTTTCTGATGGCTGAATAGAAGTCCAGCCACTCATCAAAGGTCTCTGGTCCAGGCCCCCGGCGTTTGATCTGTGCAAGTCCCTGCTGGATGTCAGGATCCTGCAGCTCTGGCCATTTGTGGCTGAGTCCATCGATCAATTCCTGTAAGCCTGCAGGGATTTCCACTGTTCTATACGAGGTTTGAGGTGTAACAGGAGTATCTGGCGCAACCGTGATGATTGCGCTAGGTTTCAGCGTCCTCACTTCTTCCTCTGAAAGGCGAAGTGCTTTTACCAGATCATCAAAATATTCAGATCTGAGGACGTTAACTTTTCCATTCTCAATATAGCTTAAGTATTGGTATGAAGTCATCCCTACCAGCTCGGCCACTTGTGGCTGAGTCAGCCCTAGGGCCTTGCGTTTTTTGGCCAGAAATGCACCAATTTCTTGCGCTGTCATCGAGTTTTCTTCCATCAGCACAACTCCTGCCATGACTTATGTATAACCACCTTAATCCTTCATACTTGTGTTTACAATCACATATATGTGATGGTCTTGAGTGACCTCATACATGTGTGATATCTTTGACTTATGAAAGAGGCTGTAGGCACCAAAATCAAAGAAATGCGTGAAAACGCGTCTTTGACACAGAAAGAACTTGCCGTAAGGCTGTGGGGGACTGACAAAAATCAGAGCTATATCAGTGAGATTGAAGCAGGGAAACACAGTCCCAGCGTCAATTTTTTGTCTGAAATTGCCCAAGCCCTAAATTGTCAGGTCGCAGACTTAATACCTAACTTAGGTATGAGGGAGGATGTATGAAGAAATCTTCTGCTTCTAAGGTCCGTTTCGCTGGTTTCCAGATTGGTGACCGGGATGTGTCTGTGCGTGAGGCCCGAGAGCACTTTTTGCCCACGCTGGCCCGACTGGTCACCGATCCTGCTTTGGTGTCCCCTGCTGTGGAGGTGGCTTGATGAACGAAGACTTGAAAGCTGCCATCGAGCAGAAACACATGGATGAGCTGAGCCCTCTGGACCATCAAAACCGCTTGAAACCCGAGTGGGAAGCCCGATTAGAAGCCACCAATCAAGCTTTGACCGCATACGGCTTAGAGATTGTCGTGAATTTTTATGGTGAGGCCCAGATGTGCGAGTGTGGTGAAGAAGGGGCTTTGTTTCAGCTTCCAGTGGGGTTCCTTGAGGATCCTGAATCAGCTTTCAAAATCTGCATGGCCATGGTCGAGGTTTACCGCCTTGGACGTTCAGAAGGGGATGCGCGTGGTTATGAACGTGGCTGCACCAACACCCTCAGAAACATTCGTCATGCCTTGGGGATCCATCAGTGAGCACTGAACCCCTGAACCCCCTGCAAATGATGGACCTCAAAAACCGTGCGTACATTGCCGGTGGCCCTGCACTGAAATACAGAACCGAAATTGGTGATCTGCTCTGGATTCAAAAGGCCCTCGATGACCTGTCTGCATCCCTGCCCCGGATTCCTGCTGACCGCCCTGCTGATCAGCAGCTGGTGGCCAACATCATCAAGAAGTTGCAACAAGCCATTCAGAAAACCCACGAAAACCTTGCCAAAGAAAGACAGGCCCAGAGCAAACCTTCTGGCCTGTTTGGAGCCTGACATGAACCGCGCCCAAACACTTGAACATCTTGCACTGGCGGAAAAAAACGGACAAATCTATGCAGAACAGGGAGACCTGAAGGCCATCCAGAAATTGCAGCATGCCGTGCTGGATTACTGGCGTCCCTATGCTCACAAAGAGCAGGAGCACCAACCTGAGAATGCCCAGATCAGAGAGAAGTGCATCCATGTGCTGTGCTCCCTCATGCGATTGGGTGCCCGTGTGATGGGACAGCAGGCCCTGCAGGAGCGTGGGGCATGAGGGGCAAATTCGATCCCAGCTTTTACATCAGCAAAAACCTCGGGGAAGAGAAAGCCGCTCGGATTGCTGAACAAAGTGCCTTGTTTGCAGATGTCACGGTGGCCACCCCATCAAAAAAACGCGTTTTGGAATTGGGGGATATCGCACAACCCCTTACAATTCCTCAGCCCAGTACCAGTACCCTCAAATCTTTCAAAGCAGTGACCAGAGGACGGGATGATGTGCGCTCTGAGCCCCCAGAACCGCGTTTAAGTGTGGCCGAGACCATCAGGCGTACTCTGGACTGCCCCGAGTACGAACGGCTGCATTTGAGTGCAGCTCAGGACCGCATCTATCAAAGCTTCCTTGAGATTGCCATGGTGCATGCTCGGGCTGCAGGACTCAGTAAGGCAGTGACCACCGTGACCTTTCACATTCCAGCAGAGTTCATCATGGCTCACGCTGGTTACAAGAAGACCACCTTCTATGACGCTCTCAAAGGGCTTACAGCAGCAGGGCTGGTGGCAGTGAAGGGAAAGACAGGGGACTTGAAGGGCAAGAGCCGTAAAACCGGTTCTGTGTGCTGTGTGAAGCTGAACCCCCGTCATACCCACATCTGGCCAAAGGTCAGAACCGAAGACCTCCAGCACCAGTACCGCGATTTGAACGCAGATGTGGAGGCCGGAAAAACCGCTTGGAAATCCCTGAATACGGGGATCGGAGAGTCAAAAGATATATCTGAAGAGGTAATAAACACAAACTTATTAGTAAGTAATTGGACGTTATCCCCCTCCAAACTTAACCAGAATTCGTTATCTATGACTCTCCGGTGCGCCTCGGATGCCGATTGGGACGTTTTCGACCTGCCAACCCTTCGGGATGCCCGTCTTGCCCAACGTAGCGCATTGGTTTCTGTGATGGCTGACGGGATTGCAGCCAAATTGCGCGATCACCACAGCGTGAATCTTTACCGCCATGTGCTCTGGCAGACCCTGCGCCTGCTGGATCAGGGCATTGACCGACTTGAATACCTGATGAACTGCATCCAGCGCATGGACATTGCCCAGCGCGAGGGTGCCTGCAGGAAAAATGCTGGTGCTCGACTGATTGACGAGTGGAAGCGTGACGGTTTCTGGCAGGAGCTGAAAGATGTGCCCCGTTACCGGGTTGGAAAGGTGGAGGCATGAGCTGGTCCGAATTTTTTGATGCTGTTCTGGCCGTTCTGTTTGTTCTGTTTTGGGCTGTGGTATCTGCATTGGCGTTCTTGCTGTTCATTTTCGTGTTTTCGGTGGGTTTCAGTCTCATGTTTGGTGGCCACCATGCTTGATCCCGAGAAGGCACTGGAAATTGCGGAACTGGCCAGATTGGAAGCGAAGAAATTCTTTGGAATCCCTGCAGAAATCAAAATCAATTTGACTGCTACCAGACGTGAAGAAAACCACTTGGCACAGGTGTTTTACATGGATGCCTATTTGGTGGCAGACATCCATTTTGACCCATCACAAATGGAATCTTTTCAGGAGCTGTGGGAAGTCATAGCCCATGAGGTGGCCCATTTGGAAAGTCGGGAAATCCTGCATGTGGTTCAGGTGCTAGAGAGGGAAAAACACCCTTTGTTCGATCAGCTAAATGCAGGTGTTGAAAAGCTTACAGTTCGCAGAACCCGAGATTTTGTGAAAGCTCACCCCTACCAGGAGGTTAACCCATGAAAGGCAGAATTTTGGACAGACGTATTGTGATCCCTCAGCATCTGGTGAACACCATGCCCATGCTGCAAAGCCCAGAGCAGAAGTTTCAGCATGTGACCATGGTTTACAAGTCTCTTGCAGTACCTGACAGCCTGTATGTGCAGGAAACCGGAGGCATCATGCCTGCGTTTATCGGCGGAGATGGGTTTGGAGATCATTCTTATAATCAAACGCTCTGCAAATGCAAAAACTGTGGAACGTTATTTTCTGCATGGGCTGATTTTTACAATTCACCCAATGAAGACACTCCAAACGTGGTGACTGATCTTTGCTGCAGTTGCGATGCAATTCTGTACCCCAGTTGTGATAACTGCGGTGAGATGTCTTGGCTGTGCACCTGTGATGGAGAGATTGAATGTCAGCTCTAGAAATGTACGTGGTAGTGGCCTTTTTGATCGCTTTGGGTGGTTACTTGTGCGGTGTGTCCGACAAGGAATACCGCCGTGGAAGTTTCCAGCGCCTGCAGAAAGAAAATGCCTTGCTGAAAAGCGAAGTTGCACACCTGAAAGGGGAAGAAGTCGAATGAAGAACGAAGGCAAAAGCAAGCCCATCAGCGTTAAACCAGAGCACTACAACACCATTTCTGCCGTGGCGCAAAGCCGTGGTGTCAGTCTGTCTCAAGTGCTGAATGAGGTGCTGGATCAGGCACTGGGTCAGGTGCCCGACACGGGAAGCCAGAGCGGGAAGAAACCCGAGTCCAACATTGCAGACCAGATGTTGGGGATGAACCTGCTGTGAAAAAAGCCAGAGCCGCCAAAACTCCAACACGTCAACCCAAGACGGCTAAAAAGGTGTCCAGAACCCCAAAAGAAAAATTGGTGAGGGTAGAGGTGCTGATCACACGCTGGAAAGACCCCGTAAGTGGCCGTTTTGTGGAAAACCCTTTCCCTGACGTGTCCATGTCCCTGAAGCGCCTGAAGGGTGAGACCGTTGAAGAACGGTACATGGATGGTGACCTGGTGAAGGTCTACATCAAGCACCAGACCAACGAATACGGTTACGACCTTCCTGTGTTTGCCCGAGTGGTCTACCCGAAAGCCCGTAAAGCAGTGAAGGCCGGTGAGCTGACCATGGCCGCTTTGAAGGAACTGGAAGCAGATATTGCTGCAGGAATTCTGGAAGAAGAGAAGGCCCAGGCCCTCAAGGACATGGAAAGCCGCTTGATGAAAGCTGGCCACCTTTCGGACAAAGCCAAACGTGCTGCTGCAACCCGAAAAAAGAACGCTGAAAGACGTGCACAGACCCCCAAAACCAATGCAGTGCAACCCCGTAGAAAAGCACCCCGGAGGAAGAAAAGATGATCACCACAGACCAGCTGGTCGAAGCCCTGCAGAAGTACCCTGCAGGAACACCCCTTGTCATTCCCGGAGCACTCCAGAACCGCACTGTCCTGCAAGAAGATGGTGAAGAAGCTGCATTGCAACTGATCACCTTTCAGTACCTGCAGACTGCAGACCTGCCATGGATCCGGGTGCTTCCAGAATCGGAGGCATTTCCCGGTTCAGAGTCAGACCTGCTGATCATGATTGAGAAGGACGCTGAAGGTGTCGGGAAACCTGTGGTGATTTTGCCGGTCAAGTCCATCCAAGTGGGTGGAACTGCTGGATGTTCCATCTGTGAAAATCCCCCCTCTTCTGATACCTGAAAGAGTTTCGAGACGCCTTAAAACGCATCCTGTGCGGAGGAGAAAAAACATGTCTGGAACAGCAATTAATCCACCACGTACACCCAAGCTGAACAAAACCAGTCCTCTGGCTGTCAGTGCCAGTGCCAAAACACTGGCTGCAAAGATGGCCCGGAAGAAAAACCCCATCAAAGCAGAAGACCTGTCAGATCAGGACATCCTGACGGCTCTGCTGCAGAACCCCAAAGCGGCTCAGGCCATCCTGACTGAAATTGGAACTCTGGACAAGTACACCCTGCTGGCAGATCCAGCTGTGGCCACCCGAGTGAAGGCCAGTCCTGCTGTGGGTGCAGCAGTGTGGGCAAAGTTGGAGTGTCTTTTTGAGGCCGTGGTCAGGATCAAATAACAGTGCAAAGTGCCTTTAAAAGTCCTCCAAAACAGGAGGATTTTTTTATTTGAAACAAACAAAAAGCCGTCATGGAAATCCATCATGGAGTAACGCAATGGAGTTACGTGCTGTCATTGAACTGAAACCACACTGAAATCACACTGAACCCATGGACGTTATCAGTCGGACACTTGATACCCCAATCGATAAACTGCCCCCTGGTGATCACAAGATCAAGCTGAAAGCCAAGTCAGCAGCACTTGCATGGGTGTTGAAGTTTCTTGCTGAAAACGGTGGGACTTGGGATTTCTGGGGAAAAGTTGTGGTTCCCGCATTTGAAGCCCAGCATCCCAAAGTCAAAATGCCCAAATCCAATTTCATTGGAAAGACTTTCAGGCCCCGTAAAGGCTGGATTGCTGAGACTCAAACTTTCTACTTTTGGATCACGGTGATCAAATAATGCAAGTCATTGCAATCATTTGGCCTTGGTTGGTGCGTCTTCTCCCTATCATTTTGGGTTTGATCCCGGTTGGTATGGCGGTTCAGCAGAAAAAAGAGCTGGATGAATTGAAAAGTCAGCTCACTGGACCATTTGACAAAGCCAATCAGTTTTTCAGTGGCAGCATTGAGCAACTGGTGCCCAAAGGGACGCCCGGTGCCACTCCAGACACAGACAAAGTCACGTTTAACGCTGTTGCCAAAGACGCTGTAAACAATCCAGCAAGCCTGTGGGCACTTGCTGCCATCATTGTGGTTTCTCCATTGCTGATCAGGCAGATCAGAGGATGGGGATACGACATCACAGACGCCACCAAAGAGGTTTACAACGAAGGCAAAACCCAAATCCGTGGTGCTGGTGAACAGGCGCGTTACGTGTATGCGCGTGGCAAAGAGGGTTACACCAAGGCAGCAAGCGCACCCAGTCGGAGGGGCTGATGAATCCAGACCGACTGAAAAAAACCCCTGCATCTTCTCCTGCTCCTTCCATTGATCCCCCGGCTGCACCAGTTGTCTCCCCTACCCCATCAGGTGCAGCCACAGGACCAGTGGTAACAGGTCTGGACCCCATCACTCAGCAAGTGCTTGCAGATGTCACGGTGGCCACCAATGGCGAAATGCCCAAAGTGTTTGCTCCTGTGCTTTCTTCTGCTCCTGCAAAGCCAGTTCGCAAAGTACCCTTTGCACCCTTGCTTTTGGGTGCTGGTGCCCTGCTGTGTGGAGCTGCTGCACTGACTTTCAAAGGTCGCCATGTCTGAGTTTGATCCCAGAGATCTGAATGTGGAATTGCCTGGTGCACCTGCAACGGATCCAGCTCCAGACCTTGACGCGTTTCAGGCGCAAGCAAACCAAAACCCTTCTGCCTCTGATGGTCAAACGGACACCAAACCCCCTGTTGAACTGAAGCCCATTGACACCAAAAAGCTGCTTGAGAACATCGCCAAGTATTCCAGTGTTGGCCTTCCGAAATCAGCCAAAAAAGGTTATCAGGAAGCCATTGCTGAAAACGACATGCTTGAAGTGGCTTTGGACATGATCGGTCTTCCTGAACTGCTGGCCAAGTATGGCAGTTCAGCAGGTGGTGTGGCCCAGCAAATGCCCGACTGGGTCAGGTTGATTGCTGGTGTTGGGATCATCGGTTACTTCGTTGCGTCTGCCAGGAGAGATTATGCAACCCCTTACACCAAAACAGAAAAAGATCCTGTTTCTGACAGCAGGGGCAGCAGTGACATTGGCCTTGATCAACTCGCCCTCGGTGATGCTTCCAATTTCCCCAGCACGTAGGAGAGCCATGAGCAAAGACATGACATCGAAAGTGGTTTATCCGGTTAATCCTGTAGGCAGCAAAATTATTGTTCCTTTCATGGGTCACTATAAAAATGGAACATATCGTCTGGGTTATGGTTGGCATACAGGTCTGGATTACGTCATGCTTCGTGCTGACAAAGGATTAAATGAACCCATTTATGCCATTGCAGATGGTATTGTCCTGGATTCCAGTCCTGTCTTATCAAAGCGTGGGTATGGGCAGCTGGTGCTTATTGATCACCCTCAATTGGGTGTGCAGTCCAGATATGCACATTTGGCCAGTCGTGCTGTCCGGGTTGGGCAGGTTGTCAAAGCTGGTCAAGTCATTGGGAAAATGGGGACCAGTGGAACCGACAATGTCCATTTGCATTTTGATGTGATCAAAAAATCTTTGCCTTGGTCACGTTGGAATATCAAAGGTGACAGTGAAAAAGACAAGGCAACCAATTTACAGTATTTCACTGATCCAGTGGCATTTTTTGCCAAGCACAATGCAAAAGGTGCTGTATGAAACTCACCCGACTGGAATACATCATTCTTGGTTCTCTGGCGGTTCTGGGTGTGCTTTCCCTGATCAATCCCCCTGTGGTGATCAGAGAGCGCGTGGTCATTCTTCCTTCAGAACCAGCAGAACCAGAAACCCCTGAAGAGGTGCAGGAGTAATGGCCGGTGGTCAATCCCCTGTGTTTGCTTGCGTCGGTCAGATGGGCTCGGGCAAGTCGTTTTACGTGGCTGAAATCATCAAGGGTTACCAGACTCCAGAGCCCAAGTACTTGTACCTGGTGGTGCTGAACACCAGCAGGGAGTTCAGTGAATTTTGTGCCCACAAGGAGCGGTTCACCAAGGACCGGCTGACTGCCACTTACACAGCAGAAGGCATCAAAGCCCTGATCCAGCACTACGGCTCTGTGCACTTTGAGGTGCCCAACTTCGGGGAACCCCTCAAACCCTTTCTGAGTGCTTTGTATCAGGCCATTTTTGAACTGGGTGAGTATGACGCTGATGGTTGCAGGGTGCTGTTTGTCACCGATGAAACCCCCACTTTCTTCAACAAAAGCATGTACAGCCTTGAGGCAAATGTGCTTTGCACTGAAAGCCGCAAATTCGGGATTCACATGGTTTTCGCCTTCCAGAAAATTGCGTCTACGAGCCAGTACACCATCCATCAAATGGTGCTGAACGCTGTAAACATTTGGGCGATTTTCCCAACCACGGAAGTGAATAACCGGAAGCACATTGAGGCCACCCTCTCTGCAACCATTCCGGATCCGGGACAGCTGGCCATGCCCATCAAGAACGTGGCCGGTCCTGAATACATTCTGATCTCCAGGCTTCATAACCGTGCTGGCATCATCAGGCGCAAGCCCGATTACACACGGTATTTCGAAGAAATCCGGTCTGTGTGAGGTGGTGAAACATGAAAGTCAGTGAACACGACACAAAAGCAGAAGCCAAAAAAGCTGCCGACAAAACCCGAAAGACGCACAACAGCGTGATTTTCTTCCAGAGGCCCAGCACCGGCAAATGGGAAGTGCGTGCAGGAAAGAAGAAGTGAGGTAACACATGAATCAGAATCAACTGCTTTCCAAACCTGATGGCAACATCATGGGTCTGCTGACAGACCCCCGTCTTTCCGCCACTGCTGTGGGTGCTGTGATTGGTGCTGCTGTCGAGAAGTCTGCTTATGTCAGCAACCGTGCCATGTTCGGCATTGCTTCCAGAGACAGCACTGGCAATGTGGTCTATTACCGCGCTGGTGCTGACGGCAAAGCCACCCAGACCATTGACGCCAAGCTCGGGTCCAACCGTCAACTGTTGCGACTGGGTCTGATGGTCGGAGCCGTGGCTGCCATTGAGTACGTGCCTGACAACTCGGGTCTTCTGCAATACGGTTGCCTCGGGGTGGCCAGTGTTGCTGCAGCCCATTTCATCCAAGAATTCTTTCCTGCATTGCGTTAAAGGAGTAAACCAACATGGCCAGAACCCGCAACATCACCATTTCCAGTGAAGACAACACCAACACCACCCTGACTGCCAATACCGCAAACGTTCGCACAGAGATTTTCCGCGTGAAGGTGCCCAAAGGGGCCACCTGGACCATCCCCAACGTCACCGAACTGCGAAACGGACTGCAGAAGGGCGTCCACTTCATTGCAGAGCTGAAAAACGCCGCTGGAAACAAAATTCCAGGCAGCTCTAAATTTGTGGTGGGTGTGGAAGGCCCCTCTGACGAATTTGAAACCAACCTCCGTGCCTTGCCTTACGGCCCTTGGCGTCAACTGTCTACCGACCAGCAGCGCAATGATGACTTCAAAGCCCAGCTGGTGCAGGCTGCAGACTTGAACGTTCCCGGCATCACCCTGCGCGAAGGCGAATCTTTGGTGATCAGCCTGAAATCCAGTGAAGTGATTGACTGGACCAAGTCTTACTTCGAAGTCGTGGCCCAGGAACTCAACTAAGGAGCTTGCAATGAACTACCTGATGAACATTGCCGTGGCCCTGGCTGCATCCCGCAGCACAGCCTTCACTGAAGCCGATTTCAAACTGGGACGCCAAGAAATCAACATCCTCAGTCCTCTGGCCTACCTTGAAGTGCCCAAAGGCCACCTGTACGGCTTGAAGGGGCAAACCCCTTTCACCATGTACCTGATGGCCAAGTACGAGGCTGCACACACCCCTGATGCACCCCTGACCCTGACTGTGGACCTGTCCAACACCGGTGGAGCATTCAGCAAGTCCACCCGATCTGCCCCCAACCTGCCTGCTGTGAACCATCCTGATGTGCGGGTGTACATCTCCAGCGATGCCGGAGCCAACTGGACCCAGACCACCATCAACGCAGTGGACTATGACGCTGAAACCGTCACTTTCGTCAAACAGGCCAACACCAACCGGGTGAAAGTGTATTACCTGACCAGCAAAGGCCAGGTTACCATTTCAGCCCAGCGTCCTGCAGGCTCTGACGCCATCGGTCTGAAGATCTTTGATGCCCCTCTCAGGAAACTGCACGAAGTGGACCAGACCAACATCCGTTCTGCTGTGGTCCTCGGCTCTCGGGATGTGTTCATCCTGCCAGAGGACTGGAGGCTGTTCATCAACGTGAAAAGCCCGGTGCCCATCGAGTGGTCTGCTGAGGCCGGTCACGAAATCAGTCTGAACGCCTGGACCCAACCCATTAAGGTTGTGGATGCTCAGGCCCTCAATGCCAAAGCAGAAGAAATGCTGCGTGGCGGTTTCTAAGGAGACACATGGACCTTTTAGGTGGTTTGATCGGTGTGTTGCCCACAGTGGCCAAAGGTTTGTTTCCAGACCAGACTGCCATCTCTGTGGCCAATTCTCAAGCAGAAATTGCCAAAGCAAACGCCAATGCTCAAATTGAGCAGGGGAAAATTGCAGCCAAGGCCAATGAAAAATACGTGCTCTATGGCCTGATTGGTGCAGGGGTGCTGGTGGCGGGCATCGTGGCGTTCAAGCTGGTGGACTGATGAAACGTCCCGGTCAGAAAATCGCCGGGGTGGTTCTGTTGCTCGGGGTGCTGGCTGCAGGAGGTTACGCCGGTTTGTACCTCCTGCGCCAGGGGCAATACAAAAAGCCCATTGGTGGGGTGCTGATTCCAGATCACGCAGATCCAGACCTTCCAAAGGTCACCGTGGGGATCAGCACCGGTTACCCCATCAGCCAACTGAAAGACACAGGTACCGTCAACACCGAATACATCGGAGAAGGTTGGGGTTACACCCCCATCAAAAAGGACTGGTGAACATGGGAAAAGACAACACGACAATGACCGTCCTGCTCACCCTCGGGGGTGTGGCTGTGTTGGGTGGGGTGGGTTTCGTGGCCTTCAGGGTGATGCAGAAACCTGCTGCACCTGTGGCCACCTCACCTGCCACCAGTGGTAATGCACCAGGCAGTGCAAGCAACCCCATCATGGTGGCCAATCCCGGTTTGCCTCTGACCTCAAACGGTTACACCCTGTCAGACAAACCTGCAGACATTCAGGCCGACATCCTGCGCAAGATTCAGGAGCAGAACGAGCGTGATGCTTTGCAGCGCAAAAACGACAAGATTTTTGAGCTGAAGCAACAACTGAATCAAGCCCAGAACGAACTGAAACGCCTGATTGATCAAGCCAACAACATCGATCAGTTGAGTGTGCCCCAAGAGCTTGTTGAGGCCATCAAAGCACGTCACGTCAGTGACTGCCAAGGAAATACCACTTGGATTTTGAGACCTGCTTGTGACAGCAAACGCGATCTGTCTGAAGGCTACGACAAGGTGCTGGAAGACGAATGGCGCAAACGCAAAGCCGAAATGAAAAGGCCCATCCTGACCCGCATGAGTGAACTGGATGCCCTGCAGCTGAACCTGATCGGCAACCTTAAAGCTCTGGGTGTGGATGTTCCCAAAATCAACCCTCTACCAGATGGAGCTGCATCCCCTGGCACCGTTTCCGGTGTGCCTGTCACAGGTGGCATCTTCGACATCATTCGCGGAATCACCGGTGGCCGTCCACCTGTCTACCCCATTTAAGGAGCACCCATGAGCGACTTTTCTGTGACCAGTCAGCCTGCCCTGCAGCCGTTCTACAGCGTTGATCAACTGAAAGAACAAGCCATTGCCAACAAAACCGGCACAGGCTCTGACTTCGGGGTGAAATTCACCCTGAATCCTCCGGCACAAACATCAGGCAGCGGATCCAGCACCCCATCTGTGGGCAGTGGATCTTCTGATTTTGGTGTCAGTGTGGGCATCAAAATTCCCACTTCGGATGAACTCTGGCCCAGCACCGGCACCAGTGGCACCACCAGCACCGGGACTGCCATGATTCCTGACCAGCCCAACTATATGCCCTGGATCCTCGGGGTGGGTGGTCTTGCCTTGCTCGGTGTGGGCTTCTCCGTGCTGTTTGGTGACAAGAAAGGCAAAAAATAATGGACACCCCAAAACAACTTTTCAAGCAGGGATTCTATCAGGGCATCGGACAAAGTACCTGGTGGCTGGTGGCCAGTGCAGTGGGCTTTGCCGTGGGTTACCTGCTGGTCCCCAAAGGTTCTGCAGCCCTTAAGCCCTGTGGCTCTGGATCTTCGGGGTGTGGCTGTGGTGGCAAGTGTGGCGGTGGTCAGTGATGGACATTTTTGAGTTGGTGAAAAACGTGGGCCTTGCTGGTGCTCTGGTTTGGTTCATGTGGTATCAGACCACCAAAACATCTGCAGTGGTACAGAGAAACACTGAGGTCATGAGCCAAGTGCTCACTTATCTGGCCATCCTGCAGTCAAAACCCATTCAGATGGAAAAAGAGACCCAGAAAGAGGTTGCATGAACCCCCTGCAGGATCTGAAAGAACTGAAAGCCATGCTTCCAGAGGCAAAGCACGCTCTGGTGTGTGGATTTCAGGAACTGATGGCTGGCGTGAAAGCCCTGTACGGTTCGCAGTCCAGAGTGAGCCGCATTCTGGAGCAGGAATATGGGGTGGTTCCCACGCCAGAAAACATTTCTGATCGCACCCGTTACGATGCCCGCTTACAGACCAAACTGCCTTTGATTTATGACACCTATGAGGCACCGGTGACCACTCGGCAAACCCTGAATTTTGAGGCTGACAACCAGAGCCGTCTGATCAGCAGGGGCTTTTACTCGAACACCGGAGACAACCCCATCCGGGTGATTCTGCTGGACCAGCAAAGCATGCCCGGAACCCCGCATGTGCTGCTTCCAGGCACCACCATCAATGTGACCTGTTACCTGCAAGGCATGATTCTGGAACCAGTGACCTCTGGTGATGAAATTAAGTATCAGGTGCTGGTGCAGTAATGGCAACCCCCCCAGCGGTTAAAGTCTCCAAAAGAGGACAAACTTTGCTCCCCGAGGTTGCGTTATCTCGGGGACCGCTGCAGATGGCTGTTACAGGAGATGGATCGTATCAGACACTTTTTGGCTCAAACTGGATTTTGTATTGGCATAAAAAAAGAGGCTTAATTTTGCTGCAGGATCAGGCCGGGATTTGGGCTGAGGTTGTGCCGGGTGCACCGTTCCCAGAACTTCCGCTTTCTGCAAGGCACATTTCACTGACTTTTGATCAGTCTGCTCGCCACATGTTTGCTTGGCAGGATAACGAGCAGATTCAGTGCAGACAGTGGGATGCAGCTGCAGGACAGTATGTGTTTCGTGGCCCGTTTGCAGGGGTGGATCCCATTTTGATCTGTGATGCCACCATCAACTATCAGATCCCCGGATCGGACATTGTTTTGTATTACCTGACATTGGACCGCAAAGCCCTCTGTTATCGCGTCCAGAATGAGCTGTACGCCATTGAGCATGAGCTGTACGTGTTCATGGAGCCTGTTTTTTTGGATCAGGGCATAGCTCACGCTTACATGCTGCAGCTGGCCACCAGTGCGGGCACCTTGCACAGCAATCTGTACCCCATCAGTCTGCAGGACATTCAAACAGCAGGTTTTGCTCCTTGGACTTCTGGAGAGCGTTTTGATGTGGTCGTTTTGGCCGATGTGCAGGACATTCAGACGGGCAATTTTGCACCCTGGACCTCTGGAGAGCTGTATGAACCTGTTATTGAACGATCAGCAGAGGACATCCAAACAGCAGGTTTCGCCCCTTGGACCTCTGGAGAGCTGTATGAGCCGATCATCCAGAGAGCAGCAGAGGACATTCAAACAGCAGGTTTCGCCCCTTGGACTGGTGGCAGTTTGCTACTGGTGGTAACTGTGCATGATGGCCCTCAGCAGCACATCCAAACAGCTGCTTTTGCAGCATTCACAGGAGGATCCCTAAATGGTTGATCAAATGGCTATTAAAATGGAAGGTTGGCTTGAATGGTCCCTGATCAGCCGTTCTGGGATTATTGTGGCCAGTGGAGAACAGCACAACTTGATCCTGAATCAGGGCCTCGATTACTGTTTTCAGCGTACCAGTGGCCTGTTGGACATTGATACATTTGCAGTGGTAGGAACTGGCTCGACAGCTCCAGCAGTTGGGCAGACCGGTCTGGTTGCAGAGGTCGCCCGGACCTCCAACAGCATCACGCAGTCCCAAACACGTCTGTCAAATTACGAATTTAGTCTTGTCAGAGAACGCGAATTCGATTTCGCCCAGGCAAACGGCAATCTCACCGAATGGGGATTTTCGCCTGTTGCAACTGTTGGCGGAAACCTGGCTGTCCGTGAGCTGTTCAGGGATGCTGGAGGCAACCCCATCACCATCACCAAAACCAGCAGCCAAAAACTGAGACTCAAATACACCCGGCGTATACAGTTTGGTCCAACTGCAGCCGCTGCCTTTGGTTTCAATATCACCAATCTTGGGGCTGTCTCTGGGAATTACATTGCAGCTCCAGATGCCAACAACGTGTACACCCTGCTGCTCGGCATGAATCAGTTGATTGGATTGGGTTCTGGGAGCGTCAACACCCCATCAAAAAGCGCTGTCTCCGCCCAGTTGCGTGATGCTGCCATGTCTGTGTCCCCATGGGCTGGAGGATCTATTGTAGGCACGTCCGGATCTGTTACAGCTGCTGCATACATAGCAGGGACGTTCACCAGATCCTATGATTGCCAGTTTGCCACTGGAGAGGGGAACGGGAACAGTTTTGGGCTGTATATCAACTCAGACGGTTATGCAGTCAACGGGAACACTTTGCCAGTCGTGGGGTTCAGGTTTGCTGCTTCCATCACCAAAACCAACCTTCAAACCCTGTCGTTTACAGGGTTGAGTTTGTCCCTCGGGAGGGCATGATGCACCACAGTCAATTCATTGTAGAAATCTTGTTGTCAGGCTCCTGGACCCGTGCGGGTGAGATTGTGCTGCACCCAGATACGTACAACGGGGCCACTGTAGAGCAGGCAAATGCAGCAGTGCAGGCCAATTTGCAGTACAACCCATCTCTGGCCACCTACGCCTATGGATCACTGATTGTTCCAGTGGCCAATTTTGGGGGTCTCAGGGTCTCCCAAGGAGCTGCCTGGAGTGATCCAGAGTGAACCCCTTGGGGCCGTTTACCAGTCAGGCTCTGGTGCTGCCTCCTGCTGTGCCGGTTCCCCTGCTGGAAGTACTGGTATCTCCTGCAGCGTCCAAGAGCTTCAATCATGTGGCCGGTTTGGTCAGATCCAGTAAGGGCAGATACCAAGACATCAATGCCATGACTTGGTATCTCCGGGGTGGTTGGCAAACCAAAAACCGGCACAACGTGCTGACCATCAGATCCATGCACGGAAATGAGGATTCAGGATGGAAAGACCAAAAGTAAAAACCGCCCTGCTGGTGATTGGCGTCCTGCTTCTGGCTGGCGCACTCACCCCTTCTACTGTGCGCGTAGTGCGGAAACAGAAAGCCAAAACTGCTGCAAAACGTGCACCCACAGACGTGGATCCTCCAGACAACACCCCTGCAATTGCATGGGACAGGGAAAAGCTTGTGGATGCCACTGATGCTGCTTTGAAGAAAGAAGGATTTCAGCAAAGTGCCCTGGAACGCAGAAAGCTTGCGGTGGCCATGGCAGTGGTGGCTGAACAGGAAAATTACCCTCTGGATTTCTTGCTCGGGCATATCTTTGCCGAGCATCCATCCACTGATCTGACACGCAACAGTGCAGGAGCTGTAGGACCGCTTCAGATGACTGAGATTGCCTGTAAGGATGTGGGTGTCTATTATCCCCCCATGAGTCTGGACCAAGCCCTTAAAGCCGGGATCCGGTACATGAAGAAAATCAGGCGCACGTACCCTGCTGCAAAGGTAAGCCTCAGAAACACCTTAAGAATCTATGGGATGGGTCCAAAAGGCTTTGAAGCATATCTGACTTATGAATGTGGATATACCTGTGGTGGTTATCCTTTGTCTGTGTGGGCCTCAGAGTGTGGCTGTAAGGCTTATGTTTACACAGACCGGGTGCTGACCATTGCCAGAAGACATCCAGAGCTGCACACCGTGAAATGGAATGCGTGGTGACATGAAGAAACTCAGCAGGTCCGAAATGATTATGGTTACAGGGTTCATTGTGGTAGGACTGGCCAGTACCGCCACAGCAGTGTTTGTGACCAGAGAACTGGCCAGGGCAAACCGCAGCCTTGATAAGGCCGAAGAATCCATAACCACTGCTGCAAACAGTGTGAATCGGGTATTGCAAGGGGTGAAGTTATGAAAAAAGTTCTGGCAGTTGTGGTGTTGCTTTTGGTTGGTTGCAATCCCTTAGAGAAATGCTCTGTGCTGTATACCGGGACAGATGGAAAAACTGTATTGGAGTGTGGCAGGTAGGACCAAAAGTAAGGTGCTCAATATTTGCCAGAGGTTCGGATGCTGTGGACCAGCCGCACCAACTTGAGCACCTTGGCGTTTTGGTCTGAAGGGAAAAGTCCCTGATTCAGAATGCTCTGGTATTCGCTGAGGGCTGTTTCTATTTCCTGTAGGTCTGCAGGTGTGAAGCGTGGTTTGGGTTTGCGTCCTGACCCCGGTCTCTGGCCCCCCCAAATTTGTGTGTCGTCCATACTTGATTTTGTGGTTTTTTCATCTTGATTTCCACTTGAAATCAAATTGAGGATGAGCGAATTCATACCACTTGATAGTTCTTCGTGATGATGTGTGCTCTTGCCATACTCTGCTTGCTCCTCTGGGACCCCGAAAGGTCAACTTTTCCAGTGTACTACACAGCAGAAGTGGAGCAAAAAATGCACAAGTCACAATGAGGGTCACCCTTTCAAGGGATCCAGCGCATGAATCAAACCAAGCAAACAAAAGGCTGGAACACCACAGGTCGCCCTGCGTGTTCCAGCCCAAAACAAGACCAAAACGAAACCCCGAGCACGGATGCTCGGGGGTCATTGATGAATGGCAAGAAGAAGAAGCTCTAGTGGACGATCCTTAGAAAGGAGGTGATCCAACCGCACCTTCCGGTACAGTTACCTTGTTACGACTTCACCCCAGTCATGAAACACAACCTAAGTACCTGCCTCTCAGCTCCCGGCAATTTCAGCTGCATTCCACTCCCATGGTGTGACGGGCGGTGTGTACAAGGCCCGGGAACGTATTCACCGCGGTATGCTGACCCGCGATTACTAGCGATTCCAACTTCATGCAGTCGAGTTGCAGACTGCAATCTGAACTGAGGAAAACTTTAAGCGATTCGCTCACCGTCGCCGGCTTGCAGCGCGCTGTATTTCCCATTGTAGTACGTGTGTAGCCCAGATCGTAAGGACC
>NZ_JQKG01000037.1 GCF_000745915.1 Deinococcus misasensis DSM 22328 | reverse complement strand
TTGGAGCACCTGACCGAGGGTATGGAGGTGATTTTTTCGATAGGGAAAGTGTTCCCTGAGGGCAGCAGTTAGGGTATGCTGGTTTTTGCCAGACGGACAGTGTTTCATAGCAGATTTACTGTACCAGTCTGGCTTTTTTACGCCTCAATCAAACTGTCGGGTACTGAGGCAACGATCATATACTCAATGGTACGGACCACCGCAAAAATTCCAATAAATAAGCGTATCCTCAGTACCCGACAAGTTAAACACACTTCTGGGCAGTCTGCCATTCTTTTTCACTTTGATCGGCTGACCTTCACCCAAGGGCGTTAAATCCAGGTGGGTTTCGACTTGATGCCGGAAGGTTTTCAGGTGCCGTTCGTTGCTGGAAAGGCCTCCAAGTTCATGGGAGGCACAGGATCAGAGGTGTGGTGTTCCTTGATGCGTGCGGATCAACAACTGTACTGGGCCAAAAACGAGGGGCGCGAGTGCATCGTGCACCTCCTCAAAACGCACAGAACTCCACTGTAACGTTCAGGCTGTCTTCGGTGAAGATCTTGTTGTCCTGTGGCTGAGCACAACCATCAGGCAACAGAATGCCTGGTGAGTCAAAAGAGCACGGAAAGGACCTGCATGATGCTCAGTGAACGCATCAACCAACTGATTGGCACTCTGGAAGAAGCCTGGGAGCAACATCACTTCAAAGCGTTTTTGCTTGCGTTGAGGAAACTGATGGATGAGTTGCAAGTGGAACACCATGGCTTGTTGCAGCAGGAACCTTCCTTTTCGGCTTGCGTTCAGCACCGCAGGGTGGCATTGCGGCATTTGCGGGAGGCTTTGAAACTCAGTCAACTCAGCAGTCCGAAACCCCTGCCTTTGATTCAGCAGGCTCTGCTGGAGGCGTATCAGGCTTTGTGACCGGCAGGTCAGGGAAAACCCCCATCCTTCAGTTTCCCTTCAGGTGTAGAATGGGTGCAGGAATCCGGCAGGCCATGCCCCCAAGTGCACCTGCCGTCTTCCTGTCCAACACCCTTACCTTTTTATCGTGTCATGTTCCTCACCCAGAGTGGATGGGTGATGTCCTTCATGGGTTGGAAGACCTTGTGCCCCAGAGTCATCCAGCAAGAGAAAACTGCAACTGCTGGGCACACTTGAAGGAGGAAGCCGATGAATGCAAGTCGACGTGTTGGGTCTTCTGCCCACAACTCCAGGAAGTTGACCCCGTGACTTCGTCGTGGTTGACCCCCACCAAGCACCCCCATGCCACCATCTTGCTGCACCTCCCGGAATTCCAGGCCAGTGAACTGCAAGAAATCCTGCGTGACACAGGACACCAAAACATCCTCTGGGAACCGAAAACCCTGCCTGAGGAGGAACCCAAGTCGGTGGACGTGCTGATCACCCGAATGGAGGGCCTGCCTTTGCATTTTGCTTCTGCTGCCCGCATCTTGTGTTGCCTGCCCAACACCGACCTTCAAGGAAAACACAGCGCCCTCAAAGCAGGAGCGCACGACTTGCTTTACACACCCATCGATGCACAAGAAGCCCTTTTGCGGATCGAGCACCAATTGCACACCCAAAGCCTCATCCAGCAACTCCAACAACACAACACAACCACAGAAAACCTCTTGCAGGAGCACACCCGAGATCTCGAAGCAGCCCTGCGGGGCATCCACCACATCCTGCAACGCGTATCGGCCTCCCTCCATGACCTCACTGGGCGACCCACCACCAAAACCACCCAACTCACCCACCTCCTCACGCAACGTCTGCTCGATGAAGAAACCACCCACCACTACACACTCGCCGTACAGTACAAAGACCTCGGGCATGCCCTCACCCAACCCGATTTGCTGTCCAAAACCACCCCCCTCACCCCCCATGAGCGCCTGATCATGCAAGGCCACACCATTGAAGGAGCGAACCTCCTGAAAGCCGTGAAACACCCCGTGTTCACAGCAGCCGCACTGATGGCCCTCACCCACCACGAAAGGTGGAATGGCACCGGTTACCCTCTGGGACTCAAAGGCCACCACATCCCTCTGGCCGGCCGGATTGCTGCCGTGGCAGGGGTGTTCGATGCGATGACCAACCCGAGGCCGTACCGGCCTGCGTTCTCGCTGCAGGAAACCCTCAGGTATTTTCGTGAGAAGGCAGGGGTGTTGTTTGATGGTGAGGTGGTGAAGTTATTGCCGGAGGCGGTGCGGTTGTTGGGTTGAGTCGCATCTTTCAGGGAGTTTCAACCCAGAGGTGCAACCAAGGGTGGTCGGTAGATTCAGAGGTCATTTACCCTGAACGGAACCATAAAACGTTGGTGGTTCCACTTGAAGGCACAGGTGCTTGCACTTGGGTGATTGCGGAGACAAACCTGTTTTTGGTTTTGTCTGATCCAGATTCCATTTCTGCGGGTACTGGTGTTTCACAAACTGCCTCCAACTTAAACTTTCGGAACCTCTGATGTCCTGTTGGTTTTTGAGGTGCATGGAGGCAAAACCACGGCTGAACGAGGTAAAACCCAGTTTGGGTCAATCTTGGGAATCACCTCAGTTTTTTTCTTACACCAAATTCTGAGGACAAAGCCCTGAAGCCTCCCCTGCTACAGTCACCCCGACACCACAGGAGGCCCAACATGACCCCACATCCCCAACCCCAGACACGCTGGTACACCCTCATCTGGCGCTGGCATTTCTATGCCGGAGTGTACGTCGTCCCCTTCATGCTGATGCTGGCCCTCACCGGCCTGGTCATCCTCTTCCAGCCCCAAATCGAGCACCTCCAGTACAAAAACCTCCTCAGCGTGGCCCCTCAAGGCCAGGAGAGCACACCGGAACAACAACTTCGGACCGTTCAGCAAACCTACCCCAAAGCCGAAATCACCCGCTACAAAGCCCCCACTGGACCTGAAACCTCCGCACAATTCAGCCTCCAGCAAGACGGCACCGACCAGACGGTATACGTGAACCCCTACACCACACAGGTCCTCGGGACCGTCACTGACGAAGACCGCATCGGCAGCATTGCCACCACCATCCACGGCACCTTCCTCCTCGGGGACCTCGGGGACCGCCTGATCGAAATTGCTGCAGGCCTCGGGGTGGTTTTGCTGATCACCGGACTTTACCTGTGGTGGCCCCGCAAGAATGGCATCTACGGCACCCTGAAGGTCCGTAAGAACCTCAAAGGACGCCAACTCTGGCGTGACCTGCACGCTGTGGGGGGGTTCTGGGTGGGCGGCACCCTCCTTTTCTTCCTGATTTCCGGCATGGCTTGGACCGGCATTTGGGGTGGGAAGTACGTGCAGGCCTGGAACACCTTCCCCAGCAACATGTGGAACGAAGTGCCCACATCAACCCAGACCCTTTCTACCCTCAATAAACCCGGCGAGAAAATCGTTCCTTGGAACCTCGAACAAACTTCCCTCCCACAGTCGGGTTCCCAAGCTGGCAAGGCTGGACTCCCTCCGAAAGTGACCCTGAGCGGCGTAATAACATACACCCGATCCAGAGGCCTGTCTTCCTTCTGGGTGGCCTTCCCAGACGGCCCGAAAGGGGTGTGGACGGTCTCTGCCAGCACCATGAGTGGGGATCTCACGGATGCCCGCAAGGACACCACCTTGCACATCGACCAGTACACTGGACGCATCCTCGCAGACATCGGCTGGAAAGATTACTCCCTGGGGGCCAGAGGCATGGCTGCAGGCATCGCCCTTCATGAAGGCAAGTACGGGGTGTGGAACCAGGTGTTGGGTGCCCTGTCCTGCCTGTTGATCGTGCTGGTCTCGTTGAGTGGCTTCGTGATGTGGTGGCAACGCCGTCCCGCCGGAGGGTTCCGCCTCGCTGCTCCTCCCGTACCACAACACCTGCCCGCCTGGAAAGGCGCAGTGGCCTTGATGCTGGTGATGGGGGTCCTTTTCCCGCTTGTCGGATTGACCCTGCTCATGGTGTTCCTGGTGGACTTCCTGCTGGTGCAACGCATCCCCGCTTTGAAACGCCTGCTGGCCTGACATCCAGATGGATCCAGGCCCACACGAAACCGTGTGGGCCTTTTGCTGGGTTGGAGGCCTCAGGGTTTCAGGGTGAAGGCCCCCAGCAGGTTTAAAAAGCCTTGGGTGCTTACCGCACCCATGTGGGCCTGCTGGTATTTGTCCTGCTTGAAGTCGTACACCTCCCCACCGACCCCCTGCTGGAAAGCCTTCGCGACATCCAGATTCACATTCACCTGCAGTCCAGCATCTGGTACAGCAAGGTTGGTTTTGTTCATCATCAAATCAAACAGGTTCACTGGAATCAAGTTGCTGTCTGTCCCCAGGTGCAAAGCAATGGATTTCTGTTCCAGACCCAAGTTGGCTTTCCCCTCAATTTTCAGGAACACGTACCCGGGATTCCATGCCCACACCATGCCAGAATCTACGCCCAGAGGGGCTTTCTGGAAGGTGGGATCGAGGTGATTGAGTTCTTTTGGGACCCCAACACTGAATCGGATCCCTTTGTAGTTCCCGGTGGGCACATCAGCATCCAACACCTTCACCTGGGATTGTCCATTCTGGAAATCCAGCAACCTGACCCCCGGAATTGGCAGGAAGCTGCCGTCTTGCTGAATGAGCGCCACTTCACTCACGTACAGTTTCACAGTACCGAGGGTCAATGGAATCCCACTCGGGGTGCTCAAGGTGTCCCCGATTTTCAGGGGAGCAGGTCCGACCGTGAGGTTCAAATTCAAAGTGAGAGGGGCAGCAACAGCTGAAGACAGCATCATCAACGTCATCAACACAGGGGTTTTCATGCTGACAATTGTCCCACGGCGCAAGTATGCACTTTGTCCTCAGGGTTTTTCTGAGCCCTTCGGGGACAGTTGGTACACCACCGCATGGTGCAAGAGTTGCTGGCTGTCCCGGAGCCCCAGTTTCTGCTGGATGTGCCTGCGGTGCGTGTACAGCGTCTTCTCATCAATGGAGAGCCGCTCACAGATCTGCCCGGTGGACAGCCCCACCCCCATCAAATGAAACACCTCCTGCTCCCTCGGGCTCATTTTGTCCACCTTGCGGGTGTTCACCTGCGGTTCCAACAGGCCCAAAAGTGCCCCTTGCAAATCCTCTGGGGGTGCGTTCTTACTGAGGAAGTATTGTGCCCCCAAGTCCAGGGCCCGCTTCTGGAACGCTGGAGAATCCAGGGCCGTGAGCACCGTTACGCAAGCTTGCGCAGAGAACTCTGACAGCACCTCCAGCCCATTGCCATCTGGCAGACTGAGATCAAGCAGCACATGGTCCGCTTCCCTCACCAGCAGCCTCGCTTCCTGCAACGACCCCGCTTGCAGAACTTGTGCTTCCGGGCAGGCCTGCTGCACCAGATACACCATTCCCGCCCGGACCATCAGGTGGTCTTCGATGATGAGCACGGTGATGTCTTTCATGTCCACCACAACTTCAATTCTGGACCTTTGCTGGTGTTTTGTAACTTCAAATCCCCACCTTTCAAGCGCATCTGGGTTTTGCAGACCTGCAACCCCAGCCCCAGTTTCACGTGGTGCATCACGCCTCTTCCATTGTCTGAAATGGTGGAGCTGCCTTTCTGGTAGGTGACCTGCACCCGCCTGCCTTCTCCATGCTGCAGGGCTTGCTCAGGGTAGGTTTTCATGCGTTCCAACGGAGCATTTGAGCGGCGCAAGAGCACGAAAGTGGTCATGGAACCACACAGGGCGGTCAGACCCGAGAGGGTGGTGTCCATCAGGGTGTGGTGGTGATCGTAGCCATCTTCGAAACCCAGCACCTGATGGGCAATGAATTGAAACAGGGCAACCAGTGCCACGACGAGGAGGGCAGTGAACAGGGTGAGGGTTTGTTGCCCTTTGCGCTTCATGCCAGAAATTCTATCTGGAAAGGGGCCACGGATGGACCCTCAGGTTTTTTCTTAAGCCATCAGGGTTTTCACCTGTGTGTGGCATCATGCTGTCATGCCAAAATGGCCGGGTGTGATGCAAATGCTGGTGGCGGTCCTGTTCCTCATGCAGGTTCCGCTGCACCTGCAACACAACGTGCAGGGCACCATGCTTTCCGCCCCACATTCCTCCAATCAGCATGTGCATTCCCATGCGGGAACGGACAAACCTGAACCTCACCCTATTGGTGAGGATCTGCCTTCGTGCTGTGCACCAGTGCTGTCTGACTTTCCCACCGCACTTTCCCTTCCTGATGTGGAAGAGGTGCGAGGGATGCTGAACGCAAAGAAACCTTCTCCTCTGGCGGCCTTGAGGGTGCGGCCAGGTGCGCGGGACCCTCCGGTGGGGCGTTTTGCCTGACCGACCAGAGTCCTTTCGCCCTGAATTCACACCAAGGAAGTGTTCGATGTTGAAGAAAATGTTTGCTGTTGCCGCTGCGCTCCTGTCTTCTGTTGTTTTTGCCCATGCCACCGTGAAGACCGAAACGGGTCTGACCGAGAGCCTTGCGGGGAAATCTGAAACCTACCGCCTGCAGGTGCCCGTAGAGAAGGACCTGGCCACCACCGAAATCCGCATGGTGGTCCCGGATGGAGTCAAGGTCAGCCGCTTCATTCCGGTGCCTGGCTGGACACGCACCGTGGAGAAGGACGCCAATGGCCGCATCACGGCTGTGACTTGGAAAGGCAATCTGGAACCGATGGAGTTCATCCGTTTCTTCTTTGCTGCCACCAACCCGGCGGATGCGGGCACCATTTCCTGGAAGGTCTACCAGACCTACAGTGACGGGACGGTGGTGCCATGGGATGACTCCGCTGCGGAAACCCCGGCCAGCAAGACCACCCTCAAGTAAGTGAAAAAACCCTCCAGTCAGCAATCCAGAAAATTCTCTCCTCTCCCGTTCAAAACGGGAGGGGTGTGGCTTTTTGTGCTGTTCTCAGCAGTGGTTGGGGAAGGCGTGTTGCGCTCCTTGTACCCCATGGAGTCGCACACCTTCATGCAGCGGCACAGTGAATTCTATGGTTGGCTGAGCATTTTTCTGTTGCTCATTGTGCTGCTGGAGAGGCCATTGAGGCTCCTGAGGGAACGGAGGGTGCTGGGTGTTTCCGCGTTTGTGTTTGCAGCCCTGCATTCCTGGTTGGCGTTTGATGCGGTGCTGGACCGCGACTGGGAGAGGGTGGAGTTCGATCAGTGGGCGATGTATGCCGGTCTGGTGGCCCTGGTGGGCTTTGTGCCACTCTTGATGACCTCCACGAACTTTGCGATGCAAAGTCTGGGCAGACACTGGAAGACCCTGCTCCGTTTGAACGTGCCACTGGGTGTGCTGCCCATCCTGCACACAGTGTGGATTGGGGCCCATTTCGGGGTGGAGCCGTGGAAGTGGACGTCGGTGACCTTGCTGCTCTTGATGGGCTTGATCCTAGGGTACCGCGTTGTGAAAGGAAAAAAACATGAAGAAACTGCTGCTGTCCTTGCTGGTGATGGGGGTCGCTCCGGTGCTGGCCCATGAGATTGAGAAAGATGGCAATGTGGGTGCCCTGATCCACATTGAGCCGGATGATGCGCCGGTGGTGGGGAACAACACCACCTGGTTTGAAGTGAACCAGAAGGGGGGCATTCCGATCACCTTGAAGAACTGCACCTGCAATTTGCAGGTGTTCGCGGGGTCGTACAAGGCGGGGGTGAAGGCGCAAAGCTCCCCAAAGCTGGTGATGGACGGGAAGCATCTGAAGGCCACGGTGAAGCTCCCCAAAAACGGGGCTTATACGCTGGTGCTGTCTGGCATCCCGAAGGCGGGAGCGACTTTTAACAAGTTCACTTTGCAGTGGGTGGTGCGAACCGGGGTGTCCAATGAGGACGAGGAACACGGGCACGACCACCAGTGAAGGTCAAGAAGGGCAACTTTCCCTGCCCTTCTTGTGAGTCATCCTCCCACATGCACGTAAGGCCGGTACTGCAGCTCAGGTTCAGCTTTCCGCAAAATCTCGTGGGTGACTGGGGCAATGTCCCCCTCGCCGAACAGGATGAACCTCAGTAAGAACAAAATCGGGTTGCCTTCCGCCCAGCGGAAGTAGGAGAGCGTTTCATTCCGGGGGATGTAACCTGCCCTTGTGCTGGAAGTCACCTCCCCACAGGTCTACCAATCTAAAGCCATCTTGCAAGGCATCACCCCCATGATCTGGAGGCGTTTCACTGTCCCAGACACCCTACTGCTCCCACAACCACACATGGTTCTCCAGACCCTCATGGGCTGGGAGAACATTCATCTCTACACCTTTCACATCTACGGTTCCACTTACGGAAGCGCTTCGGGTGGAGCTTTCTCGGACATCCCCATCAAACAATTCCGTTTCCAGCCCAGAGAAAAAATGCTTTACACCTATGACTCCTCTGAGTTCCCGCGCAGTACCTCGTGGGAACTTGAACTCCGATTGGAACGTATCAGCACAAATGTTCCCGCCGAGAAACGCCTCTGCTGCCTGGATGGGACCAGACGTGGACCTCTGGAAGACCTGGGTGGACCTGCAGGCTACCGTCAGTGGCTCCTGAGTCGGTATTCCGATGAAGCCCTGAAACCCCTGATTCGTATGGCTGAAATTGTGGATGTGATTCTGGAGCAAACCGAGGGTTCCATTCGGGACCACATCGACCTGGATGAACTGCAGGACCTGAGAGACCAGTTGGAAAGGTGGCACGATGAAGACCCCAAACATTTCGATCTGGCAAAGGTCAACCAGAACCTGCAGGACCGCTGGGCTTCAAGGCAATCCTAACTGAGATTTTTGTGTGTTAGGCCAGTTCCCCAAAGTGGGAGAATGAGCCTGTCATGCCCCTTCGAGCCGACAAGCCTGCTGAGATTTTTGGTCCTCCAGACCCTGATGCAAATCCTGGCCGGCTCGAAGTTTTTGGTCCAGACGCCACAGTATTTGAAGTCTTGAAGCTTGCACACGATGTTTCGTCGACTGAAGCTGGGTTTGACTTTTCCTCATCCAGGAGGCAAGTATGTTCATTCTTGGCATTGATGTTGGCAAGTCTGAGCTTCACTGCAGACTCCTCAAAGTGACGGACCAGGGTGCCAGCAAGCTTGGTGCGATCCAGGTCTTCTCGAACTCGCAAGATGGTCAAAAGCGCCTCAAACAGTGGTTGGAAGGTCATCAAGCTCTGGGTGACATGCCCATGCAGTCATGGAAGCCACCGGGGTCTATTCTCAGCGTGTCGCGCACTTCCTTTACACCTCAGGATGCCGAGTCAGTGTGGTCAACGCAGCCAAAATCAATTTTTTTGCGAGGAGCAATCTCAGACGAGGAAAAACGGATTCGATGGATGCAGAGCTCATTGCCCAGTATGCCCTGAACATGAAACCGGTAACCCACCCGAATCGAACTGGAGCACCTCAGGGCCCTGCTGAGCGAGCGGGAGACCATCGTCAACCTGATCACACTGGAAAAGAGCCGTCACTATGCTTTTGATCACATCCAGCATCCGTGTGCGGCTGTGGTGCAGCTTTGTGATCGATGTCTGGAACTGCTGGAAAATCAGCTGAAAGAAGTGGAAGGCTACATCAAACAGGCCATCAAACCGGACCTTTTGCTCCAGGGACAGGTGAAGTTTCTGACGTCCATTCCTGGGATTGGTGTGCTGACTGCAGCTATTCTCCTGACAGAAACCCATCACTTTTTGCTGGACTGTCTCCGGTCCCCAGATGGTCTGGCCAGATGGTCGGTTGCTGCACGATTTCCAAGGTCGGCAACAAACGCATTCGAACAATTCTCTACATGTCAGCAGTGACAGTGACTCGATTGAACAATGAACAGGCTGAGTTTTATCGTCGCCTGGTGAAAACGGGTAAGCCCAAGAAAGTGGCTTTGATCGCACTGGCACGTAAAATCCTCAGGGTGCACTTCGCGGTTTTACGCTCCGGTGAACCCTCTGTGAAGGGCCACCGCAGTCAACTGGCTTCGCCAGCTTGACGCAGGAGGCCAAACACAGTATTTGCACCGATGCAGGGTCGTATGATCTATTCAGCCAAAAATCATGTGGGACAATAAAAATGGGCAGAGTGTCTACGTCTGCCCATCAATTATGATGCGCCCTACTGTCCCTCTTGCCAAACCGGAACCAGAAAGAGCTGTTCCAGATTCAACTCCGAGGCTTCTTGAAAAGCAGCCGGCAAGTGCGACCCTATCACCACCCCCTCGGAACGTCCTGTGCAGCCAGCCGCTTCTACAATCAGTACCACTGGAACACCAGAGCACTGATGAAAGCTGTCCAGCAGCATATCCTGCAACAGCTGTTTAAAGCCTACCCTCGACGGTCAGGTCGCAAACCCACTCTGGACGTGCTGGTGGACCTCACTTCACAAAGAAGGCCAATTTCCAAAGCTGCCCGTGTCCTACGTCAATGGCAAGTACGGTTTGCACCTGGTGGTCTACCTGCTGATCGGCAAAGTTAGATTTCCCTGGTCTTTTGCCGTATGGAAAGGCAAAGGCCATGCCAGTGAAAGCAAATTGGCTGTCGGCATGATCAAATCTCTGTGCCGCCAACTGCAGGGACGTTTTTACCTGAAGATCTTGACCGACAGTGGCTTTGATCACCAATACTTCTTGCCATCAATGGACAGGATTTGGGTTCTGCACACAGGCTTGCTTTTGCACCTGCAACAGTTGTTTTGGGCTTTTGCTGCCTTTGTACAGGTGAGAGAAGCCCCACCAGAGTTCAGAACACCAGAATTCCTGCCGTGTCCGAGGTCACGCCTTTTCCTTCTTTCAAGGTGAGGGTGCTTCCAGAGCGGGAAATGGTGTAGGAGGTGTTGGGTTTCAGGCCCACCACATGGTGTTTTTCGATGCCCGCAGGGACGCTGCATTGCAGGGTGTCGTCTGCGAAACACACCCAATGGTTGCCGATCACCAGCCCCTGTCCTTGCGTGAGGGCTCTGGGCTCTGCTTTCCCGGCGTGGATCACCGTCAAAAACACCACCTGACTGGGTGCCCCTGAAGCTTCAATGGTGAGGCGCTGGGCTTCCGTTTCACCGTGCGCAGCAGGAGAAGGGTCCGGATCACCCACAAATTCCCCTTCTTTGGCCGGAGCTTTTTTGACCGACAGGCTGACTTTCTCGGGCAGCAGGGAAGTCACCGTGAAGGTTTGCCCCGAAGGGGTTTTTCCGGCTGCGGTGCGCCCCTGAACACTCAGGGAGGCTGGAAAGTTGAAAGGCAGGCGTTTGAATTTCCCGGCACCTCTGGTGGACAGTTCATCCCGAAGGATCACCGTGGACGGCTCCAACCAGAGCACCTCCCGGACGGCCCTGGTGACGGCCTGCAGGTTTTCGTAATCGGAGTTGTAGGCTGCAGTGGCGTCCCCGGCTGCGTAAGTGTACCCTTTCCCGAAACTGGACTTCAGAAGTTTGGCGTCCCCGGATGGACGGTACAGCCAACTGGACCCTCTGGACCACAGCAACTTGCGGTAATCGTCCCGGTCGATGGGGTCGTTCTGGATCAGAGGGGCATTCTGGTTGTCCGAGGCAGACCAGCCAAACCCGTACCCAACCCGTTTTTTCAGGATCCATTCTCCCTGCGAGAAGAATTCCACAGACAGGGCATCTGCAGCCTGATGGTCGATGGAGTTCCAGCCTGCCGTGAAGCCAATGCCACTGGCTTTCTCGGTCCAGTCGGTGCGGGCCAGAATTTTACCGATGCCCTCGATCCTCTGGTGGGTGGGGTAACTGCCCCGTGGATCCTGAGCTTTCAGGGCCGGATCAAAGAGCAAAAAGTACAAAATGGCATTGGTGAAGCGGTTGTCGTCCCCTCTGGAACGGGAAAGCAGTTCTTTTTGGCCTCCCGGCGGAATGAAGGTCTGAATCCACCGCATCCCAGAAGCGTTTTTCGGGTCTTTCTGCAGGGCCGCGTACACCCCCAGAGGTCCAATCGCTTCGATGGGGTCCGGGGCGTAATTCTCCTGTCCATCCCCGTACCACAGGGCCTGAAACACCTGACCGTGGTTCTCATCCGGGGTGCTTTTGGGCAGCAAAGAGGCCAGCAGGGCCTGCGGGTAGGCTTTCCAGAACGGATTTTTGAAGGTGCTTTGCGGCAAGTTGTCCTGATGGGCAGTGTGCAGGGCCAGCAACAGTTGCGCCACGTAACCCATGCTCTGGGGGCTGTACTCGAAGCCCTCACCCCCGAGGCCCCCTCTGGCAATGGTGGAAAGACCGTGGTCAATCACGTACAGGTGGCGTCCCAGAGCCAGATTCAAGTTCTTTTTCAGGATGCCATTTGGGTCATCTGCTGGGTCCAGACTGAGCGCCATCAGGGCGGCGTTGCGGGCATGCGCGGTGTAATAATTGTTCTGTGACCACCTCACCCCACGCTGGCTTTGCAGCAACTCAGGGGTGTTCATGAGGGTTGCGGTGCCGTCCAAAAAGCATTCCGTGCCGGGGTCCGAGCAGGGGTACCCGAGCTTCAGGTCCATGTTTTCGGTGGTCCAGCGCTCAAAGACTTTCACAATGCGCTTCTTGTCGGCTGCGGTCAGGGTGGGGTAAATCCAGTCCACGGTGAGGCCCCACGCTGCCCCATGCCATCTGGAGCGGTTGTACACCGTGAATTCCCGGTCCCGGTAGGGTTTGCCTTCGGCAGGTCCTTTTTCCGCTTCCGTGATGGCCTTCAAGAGCAGTTTTTTGGACCTCTGGGCGTAATCCGCCCGGTCTTTCTGCGGACCCACCAGAGACATGAAGGCAAACAGGGCCGCGTACTGCTCGACAGGGTCCGACTCGTAATCGATGCCGCCCGAGTCTTCCAGTTTCCCCTGATCCATCTGGCGTTTGGCGTTCAGGGCGCTGGTCAGCAGGCCTTCCTGATAAATGGGGTTTTTGGAGGTGGCCCAGCTTTGCAGCTTTGGCAGGTCCGCACCGGTGATCCACAGTCTGGGGTGACTCTGGCCAAGAGCACTCCCGAGCACCCCCAGCACGGTTAAAATCAGGATTTTTTGCATGTCGCCCCTCACTTCTGACAGTCCAACTGCACCCGAAAAGAAGGGGCAGGGGTGGTGTAACTGGCCCCGGCTTTCTTCACCGATTGCCCCATTCTGGTCGGGTCAATGTCCAAGAGCAAGGTGTCCGGCTTTTCCACCAAGCCCGCCTCGGTGAAAATTGGGTAGTAAAACTTCAGTTGATGCTTGGCACTCGCGCTCTGGGGCAGGTTCTTGAAGGTGAGTTTCTGCACATCCAGAGGGTCCACCCCGAGGGTGGTGCTGTCCGCGAAGGCCAGATGGATGCCCATGCCGGTGCCGTCCATGCCGGTGTCGGTCAGGTTGAGGGTGGTTTTGCTGCCGTTGCGCACTTCGATGTCCAGTCCCCACCCGGGGGTGTTCGCATCCTTCTGGATGGCTTGCAGGTTGCTGACTTTGATGCGCCAGATGCCGTTGAACAGCCATTCGTTCAGGCAGCCCTGCAGAGCCACTTTCTGGTTGGATCCCCCCTGAACCCCGACCACCACCACTCCGTTTTGCACGGTGTAAGGAATCCCGAGGCTTTTCAGGGCCTCAAGGGGAATGTAGGTTTTGCCGTTGATGGTGAGGGCCGGCGTTGCGGAAGTGGTGCCGTTCACGAGGAGTTTCACGGGGGTGTTGGCGGCCTGAGCGGAAGCCAACAGCAGAAGGGGCACCAGCAAATGCAGGTTTTTCATGGTTTTTCCTTTCACACAACGTCACTTGAAGTCGAAACGCACAATCAGGTGCACCAGACTGTCGGCTTCGCCCGTGGACACGAAGGTTTTCTCGAAGAACGCGGCCCCTCTCTGGTAGGCGTCTGCGACCTCACGCAAGTTGAAATTCAGGTCCCAGTTGGCCACCCGGTCGTTGGGGCCAGCGTCGTGGTCCATCAGTAGGCCGTTGATGTGCATGAACTGGTCCTCACCAAAATTCACGTTGTAGGTGCGGTCCCCCAGAGCGTCCGAAAGCATCACGGTCTGCAAGGGGTAAACCGGGGTGTTGCGTTCCTCGGGCACGTCATACAGCTTGACCCCATCCACGGTGATGGTGCCGTACAGGTCGTCGTAGGTGTCATCGTCGGGAATCAACAGGGTGAAGCGGAATTGTGGACGCAGGGCCACGCTGCTGGCCGAGCATTCTTTGATTTCAAATTCGGTGGTTTTGTTGATGGCGGCCACATCGTCGTTGGTCAGGTAACGCAGGGTGTAGGCGATGGGACGGTAGGTTTCGATGGGGGTGCTTGGCAAGCTGAAGTAATCGGCGAAACGTCCGGTTTGCAGCAGGCGCTTGGCGGACTCCTCGTCCCCTCCGAGCACTTTCACTTCGATGCTGCTTTCAGAAAGGACTTTCCTCAGGTCGGTTTTCAGGTTGCCTTGCACCGAAGTGAACACCCCGGAGTAGGACGCTTCGATGGCCGCGATCATCTGGCTTTCGGTGTAATTGGATTCCATGGTCAGTGCCACAATCCGCCCGAAAGCAATGTTGGACACGTAAGCGGGCACGTTCGAGTAAGACAGTTCCTTGCTGGCCCCGAGGCTTTCCAGCGTGGAAACCGGGGTGTTCCCGAGCAGGCCCACCGCTGGACTCTGGCCTTGCAGGTCAAGGGCCACGTTGTAGACTTTCTGCACGAACAGTCCAGTCACTTTGTTGCGTTTGCTGGTGTAGCGTTTGGAGATGCTGGCGTTCACGCTGCCCATCAAGAATGAGCCATTGAATCCGGCTTGCAGCATGGAGGATTCGAGGCTGTCACTGATCGTGACTTTGCTGTACAGGATGCCTGCTCCGGCCTGCAATCCACTGCTTTTGAAGCGTGAAACCAGACTTCCCAGTCCTGCCGAAACCCCCGCTGGGGAAGCCTCCACCACTTCACGGTTGCCGGGAAAATTCAGGCCCCCGAGGTACAGCACCAGGTTTTTCCGTTCGCTGGTGGGGACGCTCAGGCTTTTGTAACTTCCCCCTTTGAGGCCGTTTTCCTGCGCGAGGTTCCCGAGCCACAGGTTGTTCATGGACCCCTCGAAAGTCACGAACTCCTGAGGGTTGCTGTTGAAGCTCACCCGGCGCACCTGACACAACTGGTTGCCGTTGGGGGTGCTCTGGGTTTCGGTGCGGCTCTCCAAATCTTGCAGGCCAGTGGCTGAGGGGTTTTTCTTGATGGGCTTGGCAGCAGGTCCGGCCAGCAAAGCCTGAAAAAACGCCTGCGCTGAGGTGGTCCCGGTGGGGTAGGGAGGCAACTGGATCTGGATTTCTCCCACCTTCAGTTGGGTGTTCACCAGAGGGGCATCAAACCACCAGTGCAGCAGGTCCTGCTTTTCCCCTCTGGCAAAGCAGTCGATGCGCTCTTGCCCCCACGACAGGCAGTTCACTTTTCCGGTCGGTGATCCACTTTGCGGCTTCAGCACCCATTTTCCGATGCCCGGCACTGCCAGACGGTCAAAGGTGCGTCCATCGCCCGCAAAGAAGCAATCGGTTTGGCCTGAAAAACCCTGCACGCACTCGGGATCGGAGGCCAGAGCCCCATCCTGTTTCTCCCACCCTGAGAACCTTTCTCCATTCCAGTGGATTTTGTACAGTGCGCGGTCCCCTCCCCGTGCGAAGCAGGACAGTCGGTTGACGCCTTCCGTCACACAAGACGCCCGACTGGTGAGGTCTCCTCCCAGGGTTTCCCAGTCATGCCAGTTCTGCGTGTCATCGGTGTAATTGTGGTAGAGCTGGCGGTCCCCTCCCCGAGCAAAGCAGTCGATGCGCCCAGCGGCCCACGACACGCAATCCGGGGTGTCCAGAAACACGCCCCCCAGAGGCTTCCAGTCGGACCATTTCCCTTGCCAGCTTTTCTGATATGCTGCCCCGTCCAGCCCTTTCACAAGGCAGGTGACTTCATCCTTCTGGGTGGACAGGCACTCCGGGCTTGCGGAAAGTCCCCCTCCCAGAGATTCCCACTGGCCCACCTGTTCCCCTTCCATCCACAGGTGCTGCAAGGTCTGGTCGGTGCCTTTGGCAAAGCAGTCGATGCGGTCCGCTCCCCAACTGGTGCAAGATGGGGCCTCCACAAACTTTCCTCCCAGGGGTTTCCAGTCCGACCAGCCCGGTTTCCAGCTTTTCTGGTGCAGGTCTCCTGCTGCACCCCGCACAAAGCACGACAGGGTGTTGGGTTTGGTGCTCACACAACTGGGGGTGTCGGTGATCTGACCCCCCAGAGACTCGGGGTTCTGGGCCCCTGCCCATGACACCAACAACACCAGTCCAAACCCCATCCATTTTTGCATCCAACGTTTCATGGGACCTCCTGTTTGCCTCAAGGGTAGAAAAACCCTTGTCCTGAAGTCTTGAGGCCAGGTTGTCCCAGACTTCTGGGACAGGGCACCTCTGGAAAATGGGACAGCAAAGCCGTCAAACTGAGACAGATGAAACCCCTGCCTTGGCTGTACCCGATTTTTGCCCTGCTGGTGGTGGTGTTCTGCTGGCATCCCCACTGGCTGGAGGTGGTGTGGAACAGCCGGGGCAGCCCGGTCTGGCAACCCGAGCACTCCACACTGCGGGTCACTCTGGACGCCCTGACCGCCCTGTTGTTCGGACTTGTGGCAGGGATGGCTGCCCAGCAAAAACAACCCCTTCTGGGCCTGATGTGGGTGATTTTGGGAGGACTGGCCGCCTTCTGGGACCACGCCCTTTTGCAAGGGGGAACCTTGGTTTTGCTGCTGGGAGGGGTGCAACTGGTTTTTCTCTTCAAGCATCCTGAATGGAAGCGGGTTTTGTTCTTCCCGATGCTGGTATGGCTGGGCATTGAGGCCCTGCAGGTGCTCCTCACCCCAAGGGTTCACATGGGCGATGTGCGCTACCCGGCTTCTGTGCTGGGATTGCCTCAATTTGGCGTGTACCTGTTCGGACTGGTGCTTCCGGCCCTGTCCAGTTTGGTGTCTCTGCTGGTCTTTCTGAGGGCCTCCTTGCTCTGGCTGGAAAGCTGGATGAAACACCGTCAAGTCTGGCTGAATGGGGCCACGGTGTTCGTGCTCTTGAGCGGCAGCATCGCTTTGCTGTACGTGCTGGTGGTGGGCGGGCTCTCTGCACTTCTGGGCGAAGTGGTTTCTCTGGTGCTGGCTTCGGTGCTCACCGCGCTCTTGGTGCAGCCCCTGCAACTGGGTTTGCAAAAAGCAGTCAACCGACTGTTTTACGGCGATAGGGACGATCCCTACCGGGTGATGCAAGCCCTGCAAGACAAACTTTCGCAGCCCAGAGAGCCTCAGGTGCTGCTGCAAGAAGCACTCGATGTCTTGCGCCTCACCTTGAAATTGCCCCATGCCAGCATCCACTTTTTAAACGGTGAAACGCTGGAGAGTGGCATGCCTTGGGGCCCCCAGCAGGGGTTTTCCATGGTGGTGCAGGGAGAGCAGGTGGGGGAATTGCGGGTGTCTGGCCGCGGAAAAGGTCAACTGCAAAGCCGGGATGTCACCTTGCTTCAGGACCTTTCCACACAACTGGCCCGCGCTGCCCACGCCCTGCAACTCCAGAAGCAACTGCAGCAGGCCAGAGAGCAAAGGGTGCTGGCCACCGAAGAAGAACGCAAACGCCTCCGGCGCGACCTGCACGATGGGCTGGGTCCTGCTCTGGCCGGACTGGGCCTCAAACTGGAAGCGGCCCGCCTGCAAGCCAAACTTCGTCCCGAGATGCTGGAAAACACCCTCTTGCAACTCAAAACCGACAGTCAGGAACTGGTGCAGGACGTCAGGCGTCTGGTGTACGACTTGCGCCCACCCAAACTGGACGATCTGGGCATCGCGGAGGCGTTGCTGGAACTGCTGGAGCGCTGCAAGGAAGCAGGACTGACCACCTCCTGTCAGCTTCCTTCTTCGTTCCCTCCCCTCAGTGCTGCTCTGGAGGTTGCGGTGTACCGCATTGCGCAGGAAGGGCTCACCAACGTGATCAAACACGCCCATGCCACAAAGTGCGAACTGCAGGTGACGGTGCAAGCACAGCATTTGCACCTGAGGATCATGGACAATGGAAAAGGCCTGCCCGAAATGCGGGTGGCTGGCGTGGGCTCAGCCTCCATGCGCGAACGCACCGAAGCCCTCTCCGGGAATCTGCTCTGGGAGAACCTTTCCCCCGGCACCCTGTTGCACGTGGTTTTCCCGCTGGATGTTCCAAGTGTTTCCCTGCCCTTGCGAGGCCCACATGACTGAAGTTTTGCGTGTCCTGATTGCCGATGACCACAAACTGTTCCGCGAAGGGGTCAAAGCCCTGCTGTCCATCATGCCTGACCTGCAAGTGGTCGCCGAGGCGCACACCGGACGGCAAGCGGTGGACCTCGCGTTGCTGCATCAACCCGAGGTGGTGCTGATGGACCTGCAAATGCCGGAAGTCAGTGGCATCACCGCCACCCGTGAAATCCTCAAAAACAGCCCCCAGATGGGCATTCTGGTGGTCAGCATGTTCGATGATGATGACAATGTGTTCGAGGCCATGAAAGCCGGAGCCAGAGGGTACATCCTCAAAGGGGCCGACCATGAAGAACTGTTGCGGGCCATCCATGCGGTGGGACGCGGTGAAGCCCTGTTCGCGCCCAGCATCGCCCGCAAACTGATGGGGTTCTTTCAAAGGCCCCGCAGCCTGCCGGACCTGTTCCCTGAACTCACCGAACGGGAAAGGGAAATCCTGCAGTGGATTTCCAAAGGGCTCTCCAACCCGGACATTGCCCGCAAACTGGAAGTGGCCGACAAAACCATCCGCAACCACATCACCAGCATTTTCTCGAAACTGCAAGTCACCACCCGCACCGAAGCCATCCTGCGTGCCAGAGAGGCCGGACTTTGAAACCGCTCTGGGTCGCTTTGTGTTTGCTGCTGGTTGGATGCAGTCCCGAACCCGAGATCCTCTCCTTCAACCGGGGGGTGAATCTGGAAGGTCTCCTCCAGTACCCACCTTTTGAAGCTCTGGATACGGACCGCCTGCAGGTCATGAAAGAGGTGAGGGATGCTGGATTTGATTTTGTGCGGGTGCCCATCAACCCGCAGTTCTTCATGGACGACCAGAGTGAAAGGGCCACTGCAAGCCTGAAATTGCTGCTGGAAGCTGCCAAAAAGCAACAACTCAAGGTGGTGCTGGACGTGTTTCCTGAAGAAGACACCCTGAAATTGCCGGTTCTGCAGAAAGAAAATGCCTACCCGGTCTATCTGGCGTTTTTAGAGAAAATGGCTTCCCTGCTGAAAGGACAGTCCCACGCGGCCCTCGAACCGATGGACGAGCCCCACGACCCCACAAGGGACGACTGTGAACCCTCAGCATTCGACTGGAACGGCATGCAAGGGGAGATGCTGAAAGCCATCCGGCGCGGCAACCCCAACATCACGGTGGTGCTCTCCGGGCTGTGCTACTCGGGCATGGAGGCCTTAAAGCAACTGGAGCAAGTCAACGATGCAGCGGTGATCTACACCTTTCATTACTTTGAACGGCACATCTTCACCCAGCAAGGCACCGACCTTTACCCCTACACCCCAAATTTGAAAAATGTGCCTTATCCGGCCAGCAAGCTCTCCATTGAAACCCTCCTGAAAAACGTGCCAGCAGAACAGCAAGAACGTGCCCTGCAAAGGCTTAAACAGTATGAGGGTTTTGACAAGAACACCATCTTACAAGAACTCCAAGAGGTCTCCAATTGGGCCAAACACAACGGCGTGCAGGTGATGCTCGGGGCTTATGGTGTGCACCGAAACGCCCCAAGGGCAGACCGTGAGCGGTGGCTTGGTGACGTGCAGGAAGTCACCGAAAGCTTGAAGATCCCCCATGCGGTGTGGGCGTGGGATGGAGAATACGGCGTTCAACCTTGAGTCAAAGAATCACCGATCAGGGTAGCTGGACCAATGGAACGTTGCAACATGAAGTCGCATTCTGATTGAGTGGACGTAGAAGGGGTTAACGTAAAGGGTGTTTTGAAAGTTTGTTGGGAGAAGGGTTACCCTCGCTTTTTCATGACTGCAAGTGGTGAGCCCATCCCCAGAGGGCCAACAATTTGTACATGTGGCACGGATGGTACCACACCTCAAACTCTGTGCCCATCGCTTCTCGTACCATCAAAGGCGTCCAGTTGGGTCCAACAGGAGAATCTGGATCAGCAAGCCACTGCTGCACCAACTTCTCCTGGAGAGCAGAAAGTCGTCTGGGACGTCCCTTGGAAATCCTCCCCTTGAGGGCTGGCTCTCCAGACAGCAAGTAGGTCCGCCTCCACAAATACATGGTGTGTCAGGAAACCCCAAAGTCTTTGGCCCAGGTGGGCCCATGAAATTTCTCTTGCTGGAAACGTTCGATAAAACGCATTCGGCGTTTTTCCAATTCCACACGCAATAGCCTCATGATTTCGCCAGCCTTTTGAGCATCAAACGAATCATCACCTCAAAGACCAGGTTCTCTGAAGTCGCTGGAAGTCATTCGTAGTCTTTGGCCATGCGCCTGGACCTTCCCAGCCAAGCAACAGTTCACTCGACCACCCACCTGCGTTTCAGCACCACGAAGCCCTCTGGGACCTCCACCTGTGGAGGTGGAACTTGATCTTTGGGCAGCCACACTCGCTTGACACCTGTCCAAGGGTGTTTCACGATTTCAATGGTCCAGACCAGCTTGTTTTTGATTGCCTTGATCAGGTCACCCCTGTAATTTGATCTGCCCAGACGTGCTGCATTCGTGGGAAGATAGGTTTGAGACCAGCAAAGACCTTGGGAGCGGCCTGACGGTCCTGCAGATTGCCCTCGTGCACCACCACTTTGAGGATCAGCCCCAGAGTGTCGACCAGGATGTGGCGTTTTCGACCATTGACCTTTTTACCGCCGTCATAGCCTCTGGGTCCTCCAGCTTCGGTGGTCTTCACCAATTGACTATCGATGATTCCCGCACTGGGGGTGGGTTCTCTGCCTTCCCGAAGTCGCACCTGTTCGCGTAAAGCAGTATGAATGCTTTCCCAGAGGCCTTTGATTCTCCAGTTACGATGATAAGCGTAGACTGTTTGCCATGGGGGAAAGTTAAAGGGTAAAAGTCTCCAGCGGGCAGGCCCCATTCTGGGTGCCGTTTTGCCCAAGACGGCAATGCCACCTCTGAGCACGTAGAAAATGCCATTGAGGATGTGTCACAGAGACCACTTCCTGGGTCGCCCCATGTGACTTTCGGGTGGGACCAGAGGTTCCAGAATTTTCCATTCTTGATCGGTCAGATCACTGGTGAAACTTTGGCTTTTCATGGCTCAGCGTAAAAAAAGTGCCAGTGGACTACAGTGGCACTTTTTCCAGTTAAGGGCGAGGTAAAATCAGGAGAATCTTCTGCCAGAGACTTTCAAAACACCCTTTAGCTGTACTCTGGGGCTATTCAAGCTTGGAAAGACTCATCCAGAGTCTGTCGAGCCTTTTCTGCGATAAGCTATCCAGGTGAATCCCCAAGAAAGTCCTGAGACCATCCTTGCAGGGTGGCGTTTTCAATGGTTTGGTTGGTTGCCGTTGGAGCAGGTTCAAGATCCAGATTGGTGTCCTGAAGATCTGGTGTTGCTGGTGAATTATCTCCAAGAGACACCCATCGTGATGCTCCCCGTTTCAGGTCGGCCGCTGGTGTGCTCTCTGTGTGGAGAAATCATTGGGAAGAATGGCGCCATCCAGAGTGATGGTGTTTTCATCTGGCCCATCAGTCTTGGTCACAGGGTGAAGAAGCATCACCTTCGCCTTCCTACGAATTTCATTGAGCACATCCGAAACAGAAACTATGTCATCAGGGAGGAGATGCTTTCGTTAGAGGAAGAAGATCATATCGAAATGTTGCAACTCCAGATTGAGCGTTATTTGTTGGATCAGTAACATTAACCTTGACCATTCAAGGGCTTCGACACAGCGATCTCCAGAAAGTGCAGCAGCCACCACACCAAATCTGAGTCATCACCAAACGAATGGCAGGAAGAGTCTGTGCTCTTCCAGACAAGATGTTTGCCACACGCAAACTTTGCAAAAACAGTAATGCCAGCAAGCAAAGCACGCAATGGTGTTGCAGGCCCAGCCAGGAGCGTCCTTCAAAATGGCTCAGTCCGACCTCCTGCTTCAATTCGCGATGACTGAGTTCACAGGCCCAGCGCTTCTTCAAAACCTCCACCAATCGCTGCAAAGAAGTGAATTCTGGTAGGTTGCACACGTAGTATTTCTTTTCTGATCCCCGGTCTTCCCCAATGATCCAGGCCCGCTCGCCCGGTAAATGGCAAGCAGAACTGTTTTGTGGACCATCCGCCAGACAGACATAACGTGCAGCAAATTTCCCCTGCAGGGGTCCCTTGGTCCCCTGTCGCCAGACCACGTGATGCCAGGTTTCACTGTCCAGAACCTTTTCAATGGTTTCACGAGGATGACTGGTCAGGGGGTGTTTTGGTGGCCGTCCGGTGTTGCGTGGGGCCACAGGGTAGACTTCTACATCTCTGGGATAGACTTTCTGGATGCGTGGAACGCCCATGGACCAGTGCAAGCCTCTGTGGGTCAGTTCATACCGGAACTGTGCATTGGCTCCATAGGCTGCGTCTGCGAGGACCACACCAAAGGTCAAATGGTCTTTGAGCTGATCCAACTCTTCCAGGGCCAGCCGCCACTTGGGTTTGAACTCTTGGTCGGCAGCAGGAATTTTAGCCCTCTGGCAACGCATTGGGTCTTCGGTCCATTCCCTGGGTAAAAACAATCGCAGGGCGACAGGAACGGAGATTTCATCTCTGGCTAGGGTGAGGGAAACCAGACACTGGCAGTTGGTGAGCTTTCCCACCTGGCCTGAGTATTGTCGGGCCACTCCAACGGAATGACGGCCATATTTGGTGAGGCAGGTGTCATCGACAATGAGAACGGCTTGTTCTCCACCCAGAAGTTCGCCAGCTTTCTGGGCGATCAAGTGTTGCAGCGGTTCTGTTTTCCACGGGCTGTCGGTGATGAAGTGCTGGACGCAATCTGCTTTTCCGGGTGCAAACAGATCTGAGAGAGGTTGCATGCTTTTTCGATGTGCAGGACTACACAATCCCTTGATGTAGGTGGCAGACCAGTGCCTTTGTGCTTTGTAGGGGTAGTGGGGCTCAAAGTCCTGAAACCACTGGGTAAAGTGTCTGGACCATCTTGGAAAGAGGGGTTTCATTCCTCATTTTGTGCCTCCATCTAGAGACTTCCCTGAATATCCCCAGAGTACAGTTAGCAACTGTATTGAAAGTCAAGTACAGGTGAGGCAGGACTCTGAATGCATCCCTGAGTTTCAGGAGAGATGCGGCAAACCTCGCAGGCAAGTCTGACCAACTCCCATGAACCCCCCGGAATTCTGACCGCAAGACGCCCTGCAAGTGAAGGGCGGTGCCCTGCCTGAGCCACCACACCTGGAATTGCGCCTCGTGCAGCAGGCACACCTGCAGGGCCAGGCCCTGGTAATACCCACACCCACTCCGGCCAGTAATGTGCAATTCAGCCACCGCTGGAGCACATGGGGTGAAAGTCAGGTCAACGGTGTTGATCATGCTTGCCCCTTTCCGGTCAGCGGTGACTGACCACATGGATGTCCACCTGCTGGGTTCCACGCAAAATCCGGTCGATGATTGATCCATGCAAGAGCCGTTCCCATCTGGACCTGCCACTCTCCCCGAGGATGATCTGGGTGATGTGGTGCTTGGAGCAAAAATCAATCAAGGTGGGGGCAATGCTGCGCGGGGTTTGCAGCACCTCAAACTGTCCCCCCAGTGTTTCCGTGATGGTTCTGAGGCCCCCGATGCGTTGACCTTCCTCTCTGGAAGGGGCATGGGATCGCACATGCACCACAAACAGTTCCCCTTTGAGCCTTCTGGCCATGTGGGATCCCCGGCGGATCAGGGTGGTGGCAGATGGGGCGAGCGTTACGGCCACCAGAATCCGCTCTTTGATCAGGCTGACTTCCGGAACTTCCACGGTGTCCGCCACGTTCCTGAGGGCCAGTTCACGCAGGAGCATCAAGTTGTCCAGTGTGAAAAAGTTCGTCAGGGCCTGCTCGATCTTCTCGCGTCGGTAGATTTTCCCCTGTTTCAGGCGTTCCTGCAGGGTCTGCGGGGTGACGTCCACAAAGACAATCTCCTGGGCGTCTCTGAGCACTCCATCTGGCAGGGTTTCTTTGACTTTCACGCGGGTCAGACGCAACACCAGATCGTTCAGGCTTTCCAGGTGCTGGATGTTTACGGTGGAGATCACGTCGATGCCTGCTGCCAGCAGGGTTTCTACATCCTGATGCCGTTTCGAGTGCTGCATCCCAGAAGGGTTGGAATGGGCCAATTCATCAATCAACACCACCTCAGGTTTGCGGTCCAGTAGGCCCTGCAGGTCCAGTTCCTGCAGGGCCATGCCCTTGTAGGGGAGTTGCAGCCTCGGGAAGACCGGGAGGCCCTCAGCGGCCCTGAGGGTGTCTTCCCGCCCGTGGGTTTCCAGCACCCCGATCACACCGTCGTGTCCAGACGCAATCTGGGAGCGCAGGTCTTCAAGGGCGCGCATGGTTTTGCCCACCCCTGCGGCCATACCCACGTAGATTTTGTGGTGACCTCTGCGTTCACGCTGGATGTTCGAGAGGATTTCGTCCGGGGTCACTCAGATCACTTCACTTCGCTCAGGGCGAGGTTCAGGTCCAGCACATTCACGGTGTCTGGCCCGAGGGGGTTTTGCTGGATGTGTTTTTCCACCACTTCCCGCACATCTGCTGTCTGGAGGCCTCTGGCTTTTGCGACGCGCTTCGCCTGCAAGAGGGCACCTTCTGGAGTGATGTGGGGATCCAGCCCCGAGCCACTCGCCGCAAGCAGGTTCGCAGGAAGTGCCTTTGCAGGCACCCCATTCTCTTGTTGCAGGCGCAAACTGTCTTGCTCAATGCGCCCCCTGAGGGCAGGGTTGCTGGAGGCCAGGTTGGAGCCACTGGCATTCACCGGATCGTAACCCTCCCCTGCAGCACTCGGGCGTCCCTGAAAGAACTCGGGGCGGGTGAATTGCTGTCCGAGCAGGCTGGACCCGATCACCTTTCCGTTTTGCACCAGCAGGCTGCCTCGAGCTTGATCGGGAAACAAAGCCTGCCCGGTGAAGGTGGTGACCAGAGGGTAAACGGCCCCGCACAAAAGCATGCTGACCAGAGAAAAACGAAGTGCAGTCCACATGTGAATCCTCAATTCCAGCCCAGGAGGGCCAGCACAAGATCGATCAGTTTGATGCCCACAAAAGGAAGCAAAACCCCTCCCAGTCCGTACACCAGCAGGTTTTTGGCCAGCAAGGCATCACTGCTCGAAGGGGTGTACTTCACCCCTTTGAGCGCCACTGGAATCAGGGCAGGGATGATCAGGGCATTGAAGACCACGGCGCTGAGGATGGCACTCTGGGGACTCCCCAGGCCCATCACGTCCAGCACTTTCAACTCGGGGATGCTGGTGACAAACAGGGCAGGCAGGATGGCGAAGTACTTGGCGACATCGTTGGCAATCGAGAAGGTGGTGAGGGCCCCCCGGGTGATCAGCAGCCCCTTGCCAATCTCGATGACTTCGAGCAGTTTGGTGGGGTCATTGTCCAGGTCGATCATGTTCCCGGCTTCCTTCGCGGCAGGGGTACCAGAATTCATGGCGAGGCCCACATCCGCCTGGGCGAGGGCGGGGGCATCGTTGGTGCCGTCTCCCATCATGGCAACGCGTTTTCCAACAGACTGTTCTTCCCGGATCAGCCTGAGCTTGTCTTCTGGGGTGGCCTCGGCAATAAATGCGTCCACGCCTGCTTCTTTGGCGATGGCCTGCGCGGTCAGGGGATTGTCTCCGGTGACCATCACGGTCCTCAGGCCCATGCGCCTCAGTTCCGCGAAGCGCTCCCGCATGCCAGTCTTCACCACGTCTGAGAGGGCAACCACCCCCAGAATCTGCCGATCCTCAACCACCACCAGTGGGGTGGCCCCGATGCTGGCAACTTTCTCCACCTGCGTTTTCAGGTCAGCAGGCACATGGAGGCCCTGCTCCTGGGCCAGTTTGAGCATGCGGTCACTGGACCCCTTGCGGATCTGGCGGCCATCGGGCAGGTTCACCCCGGACATGCGGGTTTGAGCAGTGAATTCGATGAACTCTGCACCTTCAGTCTGTTTTTCACTGGCAGAAACGCCGCTGGACCTGGCCAGAGCCACGATGCTTTTGCCTTCGGGGGTCTGGTCAGCGAGGCTGGACAGCAGGGCAGCTTCCATCAGGGCCTTCGGATTTGCTCCACCCACCACGATGAAGCTGGTGGCCTGACGGTTCCCGTAGGTGATGGTTCCGGTTTTGTCGAGCAGCAGGGTGTCCACATCGCCTGCCACCTCCACCGCCTTGCCGGATTTGGCGATCACGTTGGCTTTCAGGGCACGGTCCATCCCGGCAATCCCGATGGCGGGCAGAAGTCCACCGATGGTGGTGGGAATCAGGCACACCAGCAGCGCAACCAGGGTGGTGACGTCCACCTTCACCCCCACAAAACCTGCGATGGCGGGCAGGGTCACCACCACCAGCAAGAACACCAAGGTCAGGGCGGAAAGCAAAATGCCCAGGGCAATCTCGTTGGGGGTTTTCTGTCTCGATGCCCCTTCCACCAAGGAGATCATGCGGTCCAGGAAGGACTCGCCGGGGTTGGAACTGATGCGCACCACAATGCGGTCCGAGAGCACCCGGGTCCCACCCGTCACCCCCGAGAAGTCACTCCCGGCCTCCCGGATCACCGGGGCGGACTCCCCGGTGATGGCAGACTCGTCCACACTGGCGATGCCCTCAATCACCTCGCCGTCTCCGGGGATGACTCCTCCGGCCTCAACCACCACCAGGTCCCCTTTGTGCAATTCCACACTGGAAACCATTTGCTCGGTCTGGCCAGTCAGTCTCCTGGCCTGGGTGCCTTCCCGGGCTGAGCGGAGGCTTTTTGCCTGGGCTTTGCCTCTGGCCTCAGCGATGCTTTCTGCGACGTTCGCGAACCACACCGTGAACACCAGGATGACCGTGATGGAGAGTTCATACAGGAACGGTTGCCCGGTCACCACATTGGCAACGGTGATGTACAAGGTCACCAGACTGCCCACCGTGACGACCAGCATCACAGGGTTCTTGGCGAGCATCCTGGGGGCGAACTTCTTGAATCCCCCTTTGAAGGCTTCTTGCATCTGGTCTGCTGAAAAAGTGGATTGGGCTGGTTTGAGGGTCTGGCTCATTTGAGGCCTCCAGAGGTGAGGGCGTCTGCGATGTGCCCGAGGGTCAGGGCAGGAAGGAAGTTGAGGAGTTGCAACAGCACCATCACCGAAATGAGGGTCAGGGCGAACACCGGGGTGTCAATCCTGAGCGTGCCAGAGGTGACCGGAGCAGGGATTTTCTGAGCGAGGATGCCCGCGATGGCCAGTGGAATCAGCATCGGCAGGAATCGGGCCAGGATCAAAACCACGCTGCAAGTGATGTTCCACCAAGAGGTGTTGTCCCCGAGGCCTTCAAAGCCTGAGCCGTTGTTGGCGTAGGCGCTGTTGTACTCGTAAAGCACCTGTGAGATGCCGTGGTAGGCGGGGTTGCTGTTGGCAGACAGACTGGGGTTGGAGAGGGTCAGGGCCGTGAAAGTGAGGATCAGGAAGGGTTGCAGCAAAATCGCCAGGGAGGCCAGCTGGATTTCTCTGGCTTCCAGTTTGCGACCGAAAAGTTCCGGGGTGCGGCCCACCATCAGGCCGGCGATGAACACCGTCAGAACCACGAACAGCAGGTAATTCACCAGACCCACCCCGATGCCGCCGAAGATGTCGTTCAGGAACATGTTGATCTGTGGGATCATCCCGGCGAGGGGATTCAGGGAATCGTGCATGGCGTTCACGCTGCCATTGCTGGTCTGGGTGGTGAGGGCAGCCCACAAAGCTGAGGCTTCGATGCCGAGGCGGGTTTCTTTGCCTTCCCAGTTGGCTGCACTCTGGGCCAGTCCTGCGAAGGCACGGTTGGGGGCTTTTTCCAGCAGATACAGCGGAATGGAGCCTGCCAGGGACAGGGTGACCATCACGCCCAAGGTGATCAGGCTGAGTTTCCTTTGCTTCAGCACTTCACCCAGACTGAACACCAAAGCAGTAGGAATCAGGAACAGGGCAATGGTGGAAAGCAGGTTGGTCAACCCTGTAGGGTTCTCAAACGGGTGGGTGGCGTTGGGTCCAAACCAGCCGCCTCCGTTGGTGCCCAGTTGCTTGATGGCTTCCAGCGCAGCAACGGGGCCCACCGGGATCACCTGCTTCACCCCTTCCAGTGTGGTCGCAGTCACTGCCCCCTGCAAGGTGCTCGGAACGCCCTGCCAGACCAGAATGAGGGCAAAAACAAAGCTCAATGGCAGCAGAATGCGCACCATGGCTCGGGTGACGTCCACGTGGTAATTCCCCAAGGATTTCAGGCCATTCACCTCTTCACCGTGTCCGCCTTTCAGGAGCCTGAGGATGGCGAACAAGAGGGCCAGGCCCACTGCTGGAGTGATGAACTGCAACGACACAATGCCCATCATCTGGGACAGGTAACTCAGGGCGTTCTGCCCGGAGTAATGCTGCTGGTTGGTGTTGGTGATGAAACTTGCTGCGGTGTGCAAGGCCAGGTCCCAGCGCATACTGGAAATGCCATCAGGATTCAGGGGCAACACCCCCTGAAACACGAAAATCAGGTACGCGATGACCGCCAGGATCAGGTTGGACAGCAGCAGGTGCAACCCGTAGGTTTTCCAGTTCATGTTTTGCTCTGGACGCACCCCCATGAGTTTGTACAGGCCCCTTTCCACGCCAAGGTGTTTGTCTCCTTGCATGGCATTCGAGATGTACTTCCCGAGGGGGTAGGCCATCAGCAGCACCGTCAGGTACGTCAGGAGGTACACCGTCATGGCTGTTCCATGCCTTTCAGGGCCAGCAGGCAAAGGCCAAACAGGATCAGTAAAATCAGCAGGCCTGGCATCAGAAGTCCTCAGGCCTCAGCAGGGTGAGGAGCAGGTAGGCCCCCACCAGGACAGACAACAGCAGCAGAATGGTATTCATACCCCATCAGATTGCATCCTGTTGGGCTTTTTGGGCAGGTGTCAAATGGTCATGGGTTCTGGCCACCTGACGTGGTGGATTGGCCACATGGCCAAGACGCGTGCTTTCTGTGGGGTTAAACTGGAAGAGAAATGCGGTTTCTCAGTGTGGTGCTTCTGCTCCTTGGTTTTGTGCTGGATGTGGTGACGCACAGCAGCTTGGTGGTGGGCATCTTGCTGAATGTGCCGTTGGTGCTTTCCGGCCTGACCCTTTCCCGGCACTTCTTGTTGCAGATGACCGTCCTGACGCTCGTTGCCAATGTCCTGGCAGGTGTGATCAATGGTTTTCAGGACGGCAACAGCCTCACCACGCTGATCAACCGCCTGATGGTGGTGGTGAGTCTCTTTCTGGTGGGGTTCCTCAGCTTGCGGATGCAGGACACCACCCTGAAAGCAGCCCTCCTGCAGGCCGAGGAGGAACGGGCCCAGCGGGAAAGCAAGTTGCGTTCCATTTTGAATGCGTTCACGGCGGTGATGAGTCCTGAGCAGTTCCTGGCGCAGACCGTGCGGGTGCTGCTGGAGGCCACCCGTTCTGGTGCGGTGCTGGTGCTCAGGGAAGACCAGAGTCTGGTGGTGGGCACCCCGGTGATGCAGTGGACTTCAGCCAAAATCCAGTTGCTTTTGGAGCGCAGCGGCAATTGGGTGTTGTCGTGGGAGGGGTTTGTGGTACTGCTGGACCGGCCAGAGCAGGAGTCGGTGTCGTGGGTGCAGGAGGTGCTGTCGGATTTGACGCCCCTGTACGGGCAGGCGGTGCTGCGGGAATCCCTGGAAAGCCAACGGGCGCAACTTCAGGACCGCAGTGAGGTGATCCGGGATTTGATGTATGCCTTTTCGCACGATTTGCGCACCCCGATTCTGGCGAACGTCATGAGCATGAAACTGGCGTTGTCTGGCACGTATGGTCCCATCGGGGACGAGTACCAGTCTGCCCTGAGAAATGGCATTCAGGCCAATCAGGATGTGCTTTCTCTGGCAGAGAGCCTCTTGCAGGTGGCCAAACTGGAAATTGAAGGGGAAGGTGTGCCTCTGGGGAGGGTCAACCTCTCTGGGTTGGTGGGTACGGCCCTGCTGCAGGTGCAGCCCCTGATGCTCGAAAAGCACCTGCGGGTGCAGCAGGACCTGTCCGGGGACGTCTGGGTGCTGGGGGATGCGGCGCAACTGAGGCGGGTGGTGCTGAACCTGCTGGACAACGCCATCAAATGGAGTCCGGTGGGTGGGACTCTGGAGGTGCGCATGGAACGCAAGGGGCGTTTTGTGATGGTGGGTGTGCTGGATGAAGGTCCCGGGGTGCCGGAGGGCATGCGGGGTCACCTGTTTCACCGGTTCCGCAAGGCTGGGGCGGGTGCTGGGAGTGGACTGGGACTCTACCTGGCCAGCAAAATCATGAGGGTACATGGCGGACGTCTAGCTTACATCCGCAGTGAGGGCCGCACGGAGTTCTGTTTCACGTTGCCGGAGGAGCAAGCATGAAAATCAAGGTTTTGGTGGTGGAAGACCACACGTTCACCCGGGATGGCCTCAGGGCCCTGATCAACGCGCAGCAGGACTTTGAGGTGGTCGCTGAGGCGAGAAGTGGTGAGGAGGCCCTGGAGCAGTTGCAGGACCGCCATGTGGATGTGGTGCTGCTGGACATCGGGCTTCCCGGGATGGACGGCATTGAAACGGCCTCTCAAATCCGTAGGCTCTTCCCTCTGGTGCGCATGGCGATGCTGACCGCTCACCAGATGCCAGAGCAGGTGTTTGCCGCGCTGGCTTCCGGGGCAGATGCGTACTGCCTGAAGACCGGGGAGCCGGAACTGGTGCTGCTGGCCCTGCGGGCAGCCCATGCCGGGAGCGCCTACCTGGACCCGCAGATTGCCCACCTGGTGCTGGGCCGAGCGGTGGTGACCTCCAACAAGCCTGAAACGTCTTTGACGGAGCGGGAGTTGGAGATCCTGAGGCGCATTGCGGACGGGCAGAGCAACAAGGAGATTGCCCTGACGCTCTCGGTCAGCGTGGGAACGGTCAAGAACCACGTGCAGGACATTCTGGTGAAACTTTCTGCGAGTGACCGCACGCAGGCGGCGGTGAATGCGGTGCGCAGTGGCTTGTTGTGAAACCGGATGGTCTGGGGGATGGTTTTTGGTTTTCGGATGGTTCAGTGCGGTGGGAATGGGGGGTTTGACTGGAAGCCAGTGGGGTTTTCTGGCATGCTGAGGGCCGATGATGGACCCGTTGCTTTCTCAGGATGATGCCTTTTACCTGGATTTCTTGAATGAGGTGAAATCCAAAGTGCTTCAGGTCCGCACCCAGGCGATGCTCAGCGTGAACTGGGAGTTGATTGTGCTGTACTGGCAGTTGGGATGGGAGATTTTCTCCCGCCAGAACGATCAGGGTTGGGGCAGCAAGGTGGTGGATCGGCTCTCCTGGGATCTGAAGGTGGCCTTTCTGGAGATGAAGGGGTTCAGCCGCAAGATACCTCTCGTACATGCAGTCGTTTGCTGAGGCGACATCTGAGGAATTTGTGCAGCAGGTTGCTGCACAATTGCCGTGGGGTCATGCACCCTGCTGGACCGATTGAAAGACCCGATTCAGCGAGAGTGGTAGCCCGGGCTGCCCTTGAGAACGGCTGGTCCAGAGCGGTGTTGGACCACCAGATTGACAGTGGCCTGTTTGACCGGCAAGGAGAAGTGTGAGCGTTGTGGGTGATTCCCATGCAGCAGGATTTGAGTTGCCATTTTGGGGAGGAAGCCACCAAGTACACCCCTCTGAGGACCCAGCAGGGCTACATCGTGCTGGATGAGAAAGCCTTTTTTCAAGAAGGAGATGTGATGCTCCTCAACTGGACCAAGGTCTTTATCCCCTGCACGGACTCACCGTGAGGATCGTCCAAAATGTTACCCTCGGGATGCTGCAGCCCTTGGCAGTGGTGCAGGTGTGGTGTAAATGTGTCCCATGAGGTGACCTGTGGCCTTGCCTCCAGTATGGCGAATCATGATGCCTTTCAAAGCAACTTCTTTCAACCTTGTAAAATACCAGCATGCTGCACGCCAAGTTGTTCGGGAAACCCGAGTTCCGCATCTCTGGGAAACTTTTGCCTCTGGGCGAGAAAGCTTTGTTGCTCATGGCTTACTTGGCGTGTCACCCCGAGGGGGTGCCGAGAGGCAGGCTGTTGCGGTTGTTGTGGCCTGCGGGCAAAGCCCACAATTTGCGTCAGACTTTACAGGCTTTGCGGAAACTCCCTGAAATCTCAGATTGGCTTGTGGACGATGGTCAGTCGCTGCGATTGCAGACCCAGAGTGATGTGCACTTGCTGATGGAAGAGAAAGTCATTCCATCAGGGGTTTTTCTGGATGTGGATGTGCATGCTTGTCCAGATTTTGAGGTGTGGAGGGATGCTGAGCAGCACCGACTGCATCAATTCAGGCAGCGCGTTCGGCGAGCAAAAGCCATTTGGTGCCAGGAAAACGAACAGCCGACAGAAGCTGTGGGTTTGCTCACTGACCTGTTGCTGGACGACCCTCTGGATGAGGATGCCGTGCAGCGCTTGATGCGGATCTTCTTGCAAAGCCAGCAGCGTGAGCAGGCAACATCCTTGTTCATTCGTTTCGAGCAAGATGTGCTGGCATTGGGTTTGCACCCTCAGGAAAGCACCCGGGAATTGTTGGGTGCACAAACCGACACTGCTTCTTTGTTGTCGCAAGCCCAAACGTTGCTGGAGCCTGATTTGCGTCCTGGCAGTGCAGCTTTGTGGAGCAGGGTTTTGGGTTGCACTGAGTTGGAGGTGGCCCTGTGGATGTCAAGTCCTTCCCAGACGGTGCTTTGCCCAGAGGGACCTCTTTGTGCTTTGTGGCATGCCCGCCTCGCTGAGCACCTCAGGCAGTTGGATGCCAAACCGTTGAAAATGCCTGTGCATGTTTTCCTGACTGCCGTGGCAGGACACTGGGAACAGGCCGGGCACTTCAAAGAAGCCAGGAGCACTTTCCTCGAAGCTGCTTTTGAAGCAGAACGGGTGGGGGCGAACATGGAAGCGTTGGGGTGCCTGGACCGGGCGTTGCGCTGCACGGAACCCGGCGGGGAACTGGAATTGCTTTTTCGCAAAACCGCACTTCTGGAAACACTGGGGCGCATTCCAGAGTTGTTGGTTGCTGCGAGAGAACTTCACCAGCATGCGGCACTCTGGCAGAGTGACCTTGCTGCACTGGGTGCACATGTGGCAGCAGGGGTGGGTTTGATGCGCAGTGGCAAAGTGCTGGAAAGCGAAGAGGAAGTTCAGGGTGCTCTGGGGGTGCTTGGACGCATGGACCGGGCCAGAGTGCCTGTCCCTGAATTCTTGCGGGGAAGGGTGTGTGCCCTTGAAGGTGCTCTTTTCTTGCGTGCAGGGCGTTTCCTTGATGCCCAGAGGGTTTTTTCGCAGGGTTTGCTGTTTGATGTTCCAAACGATTTGCGGGTGCGTTTGCTGGCCAACCTTGGGACGGTGTACGGTCTGCAAGGGGCTTTGCAAGACGCCCTCTTGACCCTGGAGGACTGCGTGACGTTGGCTCGTCACACGCAGGATTTGAGTGTGCTGGGAGGGGTGCTGGTGAACCTCGGAACCACCGCAGAGAAACTGGGGAATTCAGAACGGGCTTTCAAGGCGTTCAAGGAAGGGGTCACCCTGAGCACCAGGTTGGGCATGGCGCCCACCGTGCAGGCCGCGTACCGCAACTTGGCTGCCCTGCACTTGCGTTCCGGTCAACTGGGTTACGCGTGGAACACCGCCAGTGAACTGCGAGACGATTACCTGTCGGCAGAACTGCATTTATGGGTGGAATTGCTGCTCGCCGAAATCGAATGGTTGTGCGGAGACCTGCAAGCCGCCCACCGGAGGCTCTGGGCCCTTCAGGAAGGTCAATGGTCCCCTTCGGACCGCAACCACTTGCAGCTGCAAGGGTACCGTGCTTTGCTGCACGCCATCGACACCCAGGATGACGCACCGATCTGGCAGGTGCTGCAACAGGCAAAAAACGCTGAACAGCAGGAACTGGTGTGGGACCTCGGGTTGGATGTGCTGGTTCACCTGCAAAGCCCAGAGAAGATGAAGGTGTGGCTGGATTGGTTGGGTTCACCGCAAACCCCACACCCTGACTTTCAAAAAAGGCACCAATTGGCTTGCCTGCTGCACCATTGGCGATCCGGGGAAGCATTGAACCTTCATGGGCTTCAGGCACTCTCAGAGCAGGATTTCTTGCATTCCGTGTGTGCTGCCCGGTTGTTGCACCACCTGGACGGGCGAATGAAAGGGCAATTTCAGATGGTGCTGTTCAAGCAAACCGAAGGGTTGCCTGAACACCTCAAACAACAATTCTTGAATCACCACCAGAAACCTTTGCTTTGAATCCACAACCTACGCTTCACCTACGCCGGTTCCGTACCCTGAGGCATGAGCAGCAAGATGCGTGTTCACAAGTGGCTGGTGGCAGGCATGCTGGGGTGCGCAGGTCCCGCAGCGGCCTTCACCCCAACAGAAGTGGAATTGTTTTGTGGGTTTCCTTTCCATTCCTCTACCCGCATTCAGGCTGCCCCTCAGGTGGGGGAAGCCATCAACATCTTCCGCAACAGTTGGGTTCAAATCAAAGCCAATTACGGCTTCGGGGCCAGAGAAGGCACCCAAGCTTTCTACGATGACTTTTATCAGGGATGGTTCAATCAATTGCCTTTGATGGTCGCCCTGAAAGACCCGGACTTGCCTGCCCTCACTCCGGGTCTGGAAGTGTTGTACAACCTGAAGAACAACCTGGCGGACTGCTTGCCTGCCGAGAAACGGGCGCTGTATGAATCTTACGCTGCAAGTGCCCTCAAGCATTACAGCACGCTGGGGTTCACTTCACCAGCCAACTGGAGGCTCGGGCCGGTGATCCCCAGAGGAAGCCGCAAGGTGGTGCGTTTGTATGTGGTGCCTGAATCCCAGTATGACGGCATCGCCAACACGGCATCCCCCTGCAGCGCAAATGGCAACCTCGATCCAGAGTGGTTGTCGTTTGTGGTGATCAACCGGGACACCCTGCTGGCCGGGAGTGACGCGCAGGCGTACTACGTGATCGCCCATGAACTTGCCCACGTCATCCAGAACGCCCAAACCTTGGTGAATCAAGAAAAAACCAGCACCTGCGACCCTGTTCCCAAATGGATTGGGGAAAGCACCGCTGACGCTCTGGGGGTGCAGGCAACCCGAAAAGCCTTCGGGGTGTTCGAACCCAGCATCCAGAGTGGTTTGGGCCTCAATGCCCACAGTTTGCGGTCCTACCGGGTCAGTTTACCGCAACCTGGTGAACCCAACGAGGCCAACTTGCGCAACTACCGGGCGAGCAGTTTCTGGAGGCACATCATTGACCGTTACCACGCAGGGAACCCTGGCATTCTCGCCCGGTACATGGCCTCAAGCCGCAAAACGCCCGGCAAGCCCGACTGGTTGGAGTACCTGGATGCCATCATCACCGCAGACAAAAAAGTCACCCCCAGCACCCCGGATGGACAAACGGGGGGTTTGCATCTGGCATTCCCGAACTTCCTCACCGAGTACGCCACGTGGGGCACCGAGAAATTCCCGAAAGTGGGCGAGGGCACCTGGTTGCGCACCGCTTTCGGGAATTGTGAAACCATCACCCTCAGCCCTTCCGGTCCCAAAGGCGTTTCAACAACCGTCAGCAACCTTGAACCTTACTCGGGTCGCTGTTACCGCATCAAAGTCACCGGTTTGCAGTCCGGCCAGAGGGTTTCGGTGATCCCCATGGTGGACCAACTGAAAAACGGACTGGCCGACGAAATGCACCTCGGCACGGCCTACAACCGCAGCAAAAAAGCCTTCCATTGTTACCGGAATTTCACGGTGCAAAGTGGCGGGCAGGTGGGCCAACCAGGATGCCTGAAAAAACCTTTCACTGTCGCAGGGGCTGGAACACGCATCTGGCTGGCCGAAGCCGACGAAGCCCTACCTGGACAAAGTGAAATTGAATACCTCTGGATCCTCTCATGGGTCCCCGTCCAGGCCACCGACGCTGTGCTGGGCAAAAAAGTCAGCATTCCCCAACTGGCATTCGCACTGGATGCCACCACCGCACAGACCACATTGCCCCTCAAAGCCAAACCGAAATCCTCGATTCCCGGAGGGCAAGTCAGCAAGAAAACCATCGGTCAACTGAACATGTCTGGCGGAGCAGACGGCGCACAGGAACTCATCCCCATGGAAGGCACCGAAACCACCGGACTACAACCCGATTTTGCGAAAACCGCCTTCCGGGTGCAGGACTTCGGCCTCGGGCAACTCCAGAACCAACTGCAAAACCTCACCAACACAGACATCCACACCCTCGCAGTGGGTTTCGCAGAAGTGTCTTTCGGACTTGAAAACTTGGGAGACCAGAGCATCCCCCAGGAGAACATCGAATCAGATGGTGATGTCTTGTTCGTCTTTCCGGATGGCGGCATCCCTTACGGAAAGATCGGCACGTACCGGGCCCACCTGCAAGGCGGCAACAACCAGAGCAGCGAAGACCCCATGAGCACCCTGTACATCTCCCCTCTGGACACTGAAAGCAAACCCAGCTTAAGTGTCCGCATTGAAGTACTGCAGTTTGATGATTTGGGCTTCCAAGCGAAAATCTCAGGTTCATTCTGCGCAGTGCCGTGGCCTCCCCCAGTGGACCGTCCCCTCAAAAGCCACATTGATGCAGCATGCCAGAACAACACCCACACCGTCGAAGCCAACCTCATCAAACCGTATGGCTTTGCATACCGGCAAGGCAACGCCCTCAAAACATCCAACACCCCCAGCACACGCATTTACGCCGAGAACCTCAAAGCCTTTCTGGGCAACGTCATGCCAGAATTCCTGACTGTCCCTGGCTTCAACCCCCCAGCCCCCCCTCCTTCCCTCAACGGGAACGCAGGCACTTCAAATGGCAGCCCTGTCTCTGCAACGTGCCCACTCACTTGTGAGCAGATCCAGCAACTGGTGGAATTCTCAGAGAACGCACCTGAAGGCACCCCGCCACCTTTGGATCTCTTGCAGCACCTCACCTCACCTGGCTGCATGCAGGTTTTGATGGACGACCAAAGTTGCCCGATCACCCAACCCGGACTTTAAGGAGGAACCATGAAGAAAACCACCCTCACTGCTTCACTCACCGTGCTGCTCATTACCGTCACAGCTGTCGCCCAACAGGTGCAGCGCACCCTGAGCTTCACCCTCAACGGCACACCCAGCAGTGAAAAAGCCCTCGTGATCAACGGCAAGACATACATCCCTGCCAGCGAACTGCGCAAACTCGGGATTTCCGTCACTGCCACCAAAACCACCCTCACCCTCACCCAGAGCCAGTCTGGGGGAGCAAATGGACAGGAAGGCACCGCAGGGTGCAGCAACCAGACCCTTTTCAACGGCCTGTGGCGGTTCACCTTGACCAGTGACCTCAAGCAAGAAAGCGAATATGGTGATCCCATTTGGGTGTTGGAGGCCGAGGTGCGCAATGCCAGCAAACAAAGCAGCCGACTGGACTTCTCGGGTTTGCAGGGCGTGGGTTTTGTTTATGCGGATGGGCGGGTGCTGTCGGGTGAAGCGAGGGATTTCAGTGTGGACATTCCAGCAGGTGCAGCCAGCCGAGGACAGTTCGTTTCCAGTCGCACTTCAAATCCTCAGGACTTGAAGGAACAGCCAGTGAAGTTGCTGTTGGTGTGGGATGAGAACGTACGCAAGAATGCCAATGTGCGTTTTGATTTGACGTGCCAAAAATAACCAGTCCGACTATGTTGGCGAATTCGACCTGTTGCCCATCTGGCAGAAGATAAACACTGAAAGTTCCAAACTGGGTTATGTCTCTGAAACCTCATCCGGTCCCCATGATCCCCAAGACCACCCGACACGTCGCTCAAGCTGTTTCTTCCCAGCCCGCTCCCGCCATGCGTTTTCGCGATGAATTTGAGGGCTTCTTGCAGCAGCTGGATTTCAGAGAACTCTACTCAACTCGTGGTAAGCCAGCTTTGCCTCCATGGCGACTCCTGCTGGTGATGATCCTCCAGTTCAGTGAAAATCTGACCGACTGGGAGGCGGTACATGCCGTAAAAGCCCGGCCAGATTGGAAATATGCCCTGCCCCTAGCGCAAGATCACAGATGAAGTTGTGCAAGAGGCTCTGGTTTCGAACACCCATAGTAAGCACACACCCGAGACTCCAACTCCTCCGCAGAAAGCAAGCCCTGAGTGGGCATCACCGCCCGTTTCCCATGCAGCCATTTCGGCTCAATGTTGTTCAACCAAGGGCTTCTTTTTGGTAGCAAGCCACTCAGAATCTACACATCTGGAAGCGCCACTTCCGACGAACCTCCAGGGGGGTTGAGTTGATTCCCAGTGATGAACTGCCTCCAGCACGGCTTGGGGTGGAATCCCCTTATGAAAGTGAAGCCAAGTACAGCTTTTTTCCTCCTGCAGGACCTTAAAGGCAACGCCAATGAAGTTGTAGCCCAGTTCGGTGAAACGTAGGCGACCTGATTTACGGTACAACAGTGGTCCTCCCAATGTGCTTTCCAGGGCCTGAATCCGGGCTTTGACCAGGGTCGAAGTCAGGCCCAGAGAGGCGGCAGCTTTTCTGTAAGTGCCCTGTGCGTAAAGTGCTTCAAAGGCTTCAAGTTGGAGGCCCATGGACCTTCATTGTAGAAAATCAGATGACAACATTGTTCTTATGCCGTTTAGGGGTGGGCAAATCTGAGGTTGTGTGCTAGAAAAGCAAATGCCAGTCGGGTTTTTAGCGTCCTGAGCGTCTTCACCTGACTGCTCCTCAGCCCCACTCGCACCACCCATGAAAAAGCCCTTTCGATGCTCACCCGGAGTTTCCCATACTCAGGCTTCCAACGCACATCCACCACTTTGGCATTTTTCTTCGGTGGGGTGATGATCCCCGGCGATACGTAAGCCTTATCCCCAATGATTTTCGGACACCCAAAGTCGGCCCACCGGGCATTGAGCTTCTTGGCACCCGTAAAATCATGTTCATTGGCAGGCAAAACCACATGCTGCACGAACTGACCCTCCTC